>JBEINS010000017.1:0-10885 GCA_040377985.1 Candidatus Planktophila sp.
GGTTTCTTACGACCAACATCTGGCTCGATAAAACTAGATGGTATCGACATGGCCGCAATAGATCTTCGTTCATCGCGCAAATTTCTTTCAGTCGTAGCTCAAGACACGATTCTCTTTGACGGTACCGTCTTTGAAAACATTGCATACGGCATGACAGAACCAACTGCTGCAGATGCAGAGGCCGCTCTGCGAGCAGCAAATGCGTGGGAGTTTGTGTCAAAGTTGCCAGATGGGATGGACACGATCGTCGGCGAACGAGGTTCGCGTATTTCCGGCGGACAGAAACAACGACTAGCGATAGCAAGAGCCATCATTAGAGATCCAAGAATTTTGGTTTTGGATGAGGCAACCTCAGCCTTGGATTCTGAATCAGAGCGACTCATCCAGAGCGCTTTTCATGAACTAATGAAGTCTCGAACGACTTTTGTAGTCGCACACCGTTTATCAACAGTCAAAGAAGCGCATCTGATTCTGGTTCTTGAAAACGGAGTAATTGTTGAATCTGGTACCCACCGCGAACTCGTTAATGGCAATGGTACTTACCGCAGGTTGTATGACGCCCAGAGCTTTATCCCAGAAGATGAACCACATCTTAAGTTAGCTTCGGAATAAGAAGAGAATAGGAAACAGATATGCGCGTCGGTCCCCCACTTAAGGAACTAGAGAAGTTTGCTCCGGGTACAAACTCGAAACCTGATTTTGAAATTTTCTGGAAAGAAACCTTAACTCGATACTTGTCGCACGATACCAGCGCGCTACTCGTGAAAATTGAATCCCCCATCACAGCATTTGAGACGTATGACGTAACCGTTGCTGGTTACAACAACGATCCGATCAAGGGTTGGTTTGTTAAGCCGAAGAACTCTGCTACAGATTTGCCTTGCATCGTGATGTATGACGGATATGGCGGCGGTCGCGGCCTGCTAAACGAGTGGCTCTTTTGGCCGAGTGCGGGCTATGCAATCTTGGTAATGGATACTCGCGGCCAAGGCGCATCTGGCTGGCGAGTGGGTGATACTCCTGATGGAAATTATCCTCGCGCATCACAGACTCCTGGATTTATGACAGCCGGCATTCTTAATCGTGATGACTACTACTATCGACGAGTTTTTACTGATGCAGTTGCATTTGTGCGCGCTGCCTCGACACTTCCTGGCATAAACCCAGCCCGAATCATCACAGCTGGTGGCAGTCAGGGTGGTGGCATCGCACTTGCTGCAACTTCGCTTTCTAATCAGGTATTTGCAACTATGCCTGATGTTCCCTTTCTCTGTCACTACGAGCATGCCGTAAACATTACTGATGCCTTTCCGTATCAAGAGATCGTGCAATATTGCAAAACCCATCGGTTAGAAGTTGAAAAGGTCTTTGAAACTCTTTCTTATTTTGATTGCATGAATCTGGTTACCATGGCAGCAGCTCCGGCTCTGATATCAGTTGGTCTGCATGACCCAATCTGCCCACCAGAAACCATCTTTGCCATGATCAATAACTACGCTGGAAGTACAACCGTGAAAACTTGGGCCTACAACACACATGAAGGCGGAAGTGTTCAACATCAGTTGTTGCAAGCAGAGTGGTTAAACAAGCTGCTCGGAGAGACTAAATGATTACAGCTGATCAGAATCTTGGCTATGGATTTAATGCGCAGTGGGCCTATACAACAACACATATGCCGGCAGCCCTTCCAGCCGATAAGCGCATGCTGGACTTCATGGCTAAGTATGAATTTAAATTCTTGAGACTTCCGATGGACTATCGATTTTGGATAGATCAAATAGGTGATCCCATTAACGATGATTTTATGAATTTGCTCGATTCTTACATTCACGAATCTGTATCGCGTGGAATTCACATTTCAATCAATCTTCATAGAGCACCTGGCTACTGCATTAACGGTTGGGAAGATGAAGCCACGAATCTATGGGCGGATAAAGTTGCCGAAGATAGTTTTTCTTTCCTTTGGAAAACCGCTGCTGAACGCTACAAAGGAAAACATCTTGATCTCTTAAGTTTTGACCTAGTTAATGAACCACCTGATATTGGGCAACGCGGTTTCACTCGAGATATCCATCAAGCAGTAATACGTCGAATTACCAATGAGATTTACCAGATAGATACCGAGCGAACTGTTGTAATCAATGGTTTAGCCGGTGGGCATTTAGCAATGCCTGAACTGGCCGATCTAAATGTGGTTCACAGTGGGCGTGGTTATCAACCAATGTTGGTTAGTCACTATCAAGCTGAATGGTGGGCCGGCAGTAAAGGAATGCCAGTACCGACCTACCCTTGTGAATACAACGGACAATGGTGGGATCGAGCAGCTCTCTGGGACTTCTACGCTCCTTGGCGCGAGGTGCAGGACATGGGGCGCCCCGTGCATATTGGCGAATTTGGTTGCTATCGCTACACAGATAACCAGGTGGCACTTGCTTGGTTTAAAGATCTATTCAGTATCTATAAAGAGTCAGGTTGGGGTTATTCACTTTGGGAATTCGATGGCAACTTCGGCATCGCTAACCACAATCGACCAGGTACAAAGTACGAAAACTTCGAAGGTCTAAATGTCGATCGAGGATTACTTGACTTGATGCTGGAAAGCCGCGCCGAATAGTCCTTGACAACGAAGGACAAGGATGGCAATCTCTCGCACGTTGTCGGTAACAAAACTCATTCGGAGTGAAGCGAAAACTTAGGAGCGGCCCCATGCAACTAAAACGTTGGCATTTTGTAGCACCGAGTGTTTTGGCCTCCATTGTTGCGATAGCTTTCTTTACTGGTGGACCATCCGTTCCGATGGATAACGACACTACAAGCGTCGCCGCACTAGCCGAGAAAGATGCTCAACCAGTAGCTGAAGAAAAGGATGCAAGTCTCGGTACCCCTATTAAACTTGCTGGCGGAATTACCTTAACCGTCTCAGAGTTAGCAGAATTTAAAGCCAAGGATCCTGCAGCGCTAGGCGTTGAGGGACGGGCTCAAATAATGGATATTTCCGTTGAAAATACGGGTTCTGCGGGCTTTGATCTGAGCTCTTTTATAATTCTTGAAACTACCTTGGCTAGCGATGCTTCAACGTCTTGCTTTGATGTTTTTGAATTGGACTCTGGAGTCTCAGGTGTTCCGCTAGATCCAATAGTGCCACCTGGAAAAACAGTAACTTTCAAATGGGCAATGGTATGTCCGGTACCCAAAGGCGATGATCTGACTATGACCATTAGTTTAAGCGACACCGATCAGGCGACTTTCAAAACTAAAGTCAAATAACCTACCCAAGGCCTAAAGATCCTCACCTCACTGGCTGAATTTGTCTTGTCTCTGTCTTGACCCGTGATCAAAATTGTTATCTAATAAAGCCAAGTTTTATAGCCAGATGATTGACAACGCTGTCATGAAATGGAAAGTTTCACTTACCGCGCTTCATCGAAGCGCAACTAATAGAGGGAGAGCTAGGTGAAGCGTTTAGGAGTTATTTCCGTCGCCATTGCTGTGGCTGCGGGTGCTGTTGTTTCAGCTCCTGCTAATTCTGCTACTAAGGTCACGACTCTTACAGTCTGGTCTACAGGTGGAGATGCCGATGCATTGGTAATGGCCGCAGCTGGCAAAGCATTTGAAGCTGATAACAAAAATGTAAAAGTTAAAGTCGAAGCAATTGGTTGGGGCGATGGCTATGCCAAAGTTCTAGCCGCAGCTGCTTCAAAGAGTGGTCCAGATATCTTTACCGGAGGTCTCTCCTGGGGTATCTCAGCTGGCGATAAGGGCGCACTTGCCGACCTTCGTCCACTTGGAGTCGCAACTTCAATTCAACCTAAGGTGCCAGCACAGATCTACAAGTCATTGATCGCGTACAAGAGTTCAAAGGTCTACGCAGTTCCTTACGACCTAACTCTGATGATGATGTTCTATGACAAGACCACATTGAAAAATGCTGGTGTTACATCAGCGCCAAAGACAATTGCAGAATTCAATGCTGCAGCTGTAAAGATCAAGGCAACTACCGGAGTTAAAAACGCTGTTTACAACGAATGGGGTAACGGCGACTGGCTTGGCTTCTTCTCATGGCTATATTCAAGTGGTGGTTCTTTCTATGATGCTAAGTGCAAAGTTACAATCAACAACGCAACTGGTGTAGATGCACTTACCCAGTACAAGAAGCTATACACAGACTTCGAAGCACCAAAGCCTGGTGTAGCTGACTGGTCAATGAATGACAACATTAAGAGCGGTAAGTACGGTATCGGCTTCTCTGGAAACTTCCAGGCCAGCAGCTACTACACCTACTACAAGGACTATAAGAACTGGACCGCTGCACCAGTACCAGCAGCACCAGGAAAGAAGTCTGTTGCATTCATCGGTGGTCGCGGTATCTCAATCATGGGTTACGTACCAGCTACTAAGCAGCGTCTTGCTGCTAAGTTCATCAGCTCTCTATACAACGTAGATGTTGTTAAGGCGATGAACGTTGTTGGCGCAGCTAACAATGCAATCTTCCTATCGCCTGTGGTTGCTTTTGCAGACACAATCGAGTCATATCCTGCAGATGTACTTGCCACAATCAAGGCGCAGCTAAAGGATGCTCAAGGTCCTCCGAACTGTATTGGTTGGGAAGATTCACAGAACGACGTAACTACAGCGATCCAGAAATATCTCTTTGGATCAACATCAGCTGGCGACGCACTTGATGCAGCAGCTGCAGCAATGAAGTCACGTCAATAAAGAGCAGTAACGCATTAACGAAGGTTCAACCGCCCGTTAGGAGTCGTTGAACTATCGGGAGAGGATCTAGCTAGCTGGATCCTCTCCCGAATTCGTTAAGCAAGAAGTAAATGAAAATGTTTTTCAAGACACGGGAGGGAATGTAATGGCTACAAAACAAATAAATTCGAACATTTCCTACACCCCTACCAAGAAAAAGGGTTTCTACAAATTTAGTGAATCCGGCATTGCCTCTTATGTGATGCTGGCACCATTTGTTCTGCTTTTTATTGTCTGGGCTGTCTATCCTGTTTTATCAAGTCTTCGACTTTCATTTATGCGTTACAACGCCATCTGCGATGAAACGCTATCGCCATGCGGTTCGGTTGGATTTGGCAACTACACGTACCTGATTCTGCAGGATTCCAGATTTCATAAAGCCCTTCTGAATACTTCGCTTTATGTAATAGGAGCCGTAACTCTTGGCTTGATTGCCTCACTTTCACTATCTCTAGCACTGCAAGCTGATACTCGCGCTAACCGCGTTTTACGCGTCATCTTCTTCCTTCCATCCGTTACCTCTGGAATCGCGGTTGTACTTGTTTGGGGCTGGGTTTTTCGCGGTGATGACGTAGGGCTACTCAATTCGCTATTGAGCTCGTTCGGGATAGCCCCAGTTGAATGGCTGGCCACCCCATCACTTGCTATTCCGATTCTAATTTTTATGTCAATTTGGGGTGGTGCTGGATTTGGCATGGTTTTATTCTTAGCTGGCTTAAATGCCATCCCCGCCATGTATTACGAAGCAGCTGTAATTGATGGGGCAAACCGGCGTGACCGCTTTAGGTATATCACACTGCCCCTGTTAAAACCTGTGATGGTCTACGTTGTAATTACCGGCACTATCGGAGCCTTTCAAATATTTGAAGGTGTCTACCTTCTCTTTCCAACCAGTGTTGGTTCAATCGGTGGCTTGAAAGATATGGCCTTAATGATCGTTCCTTACTTATACGACATGGGCTTTAACCGCTTTAGATTGGGATACGCATCGGCAGTGGCCTGGATTCTATTCGCGATCATTTTCACGATCAGCTTAATTAATATTCGAGTGACTAAATCGCTAGAGGATCTGCGATGAACGCAAAGCGCACCGAAAAGCGCCTTGAGCGAAAAAATGATGAGCTGATGGAGCGCTCTGGTAACTTTGAAAATCCTTTTGAAACTAAAGGTAGGTTCTCTAAATACGCTCGGGTTCCGATCTATCTGCTAACTGTTGTGATGATTGCACCTTATTACTGGATGATCACTTCGTCGTTTAAATCAGTAAAAGAACTCCAGAAAGTTCCACCCACTATATTCCCGGAGAAATGGATTCCTGGAAACTACTGGGATCCAAACTATGACCCAAATATGTATCAGCAAGACATCATGCAAGGGCTTTTCCAACGTTTTACCAAAGTTGAATTCGGATTTGGTCGCTTCTTCCTTAACTCGTTCTTCATTACAACTACGATCACAATTCTCACGTTGCTAATTGGTTCACTGGCAGCATATGTAGTCGCAAAGCATCGCTTTAAAGCAAAGCGCGCGATTTACTTAGTGATCATTGGTTCAATGATGATCCCATGGCAGGTGGGTTTGATTCCTGGCTTCTTACTGGTAGATGATCTTGGTTGGCTAAATACTTTTTGGGCTTACATAATTCCGGCCTTACCGAAAGCCTTTATTGTTTTCTTCTTGGTTCAATATTTGTCTAGCATTCCAGATGAGTTAATTGAAGCTGCCCGCATTGATGGTGCTCGCGAATGGACTATTTATTTCCGAATCGTGCTGCCCCTTCTAAAGCCTGCCATGATCGCGATGATGATTTTTACTGCGATCGGTGAATGGAATAACTTCCTCTGGCCTTTGATCATTACCCAATCGCAAGATATGGCAAACCTACCCGTGGCTCTTGCCCTATTAAAGAACTCGGGTGCTGGAAATATCGGTACCCAAGGCGTAATAATGGCCGCAGCTCTATTGGTATCACTTCCAACGATCATTCTTTACTTCCTCACCCAACGCCACTTCATTAGAGGTATCGCGCTCTCAGGAATTAAGTAACGGCAATGATCACGAGTTCGAAATCCAAAGTTTTTATCGTCGTGCTAACTACGTTGCTATCACTTCAGCTATCCCCTGCTATTAGCGCTGAATCGATTAGTTGGAAAGTGATAAATGTAAAAGATCCGGTTAAACCAATCGAACTAGCTCTAGCTGGTCTGCCGGTTGTTTCAAATCCATTTGATCCCGCACAGGCAGATTTGTGGGCAACCGTTGTCACTCCAAATAAGACCCAATATGACGTTCCACTCTTTTGGTATCAGGAGTATCGCTCAACTGTTAACGGAAATACCCCTTGGTCGACAGCAGTTGGGGAACCAGGTTGGCGACTTAGATTCCGAAGCGATGCGATTGGTATTCATGAAATCACACTTCGTGGAGTCATTAATGGCACGAGTGTTTCAGCCCCAACTTATTCGGTTACCACTGAAGTGAAGCACTCCTCCCAAATTCAAATCGCAGGTAGAGGTTTCCAACGTGATAACGCGCCATTTGTGCCTATCGCTTACAACATCGCGTGGGCCAATCGCCATGAAGAAAAAGTTAAGTATGAAAAGTGGTTCAAGGCGGCCTCAGCTGGAGGCGTAAATGTGGCTCGAGTGTGGATGCCAGCTTGGGATATGGGAATCGAATGGATCGATACCGGTCTTGGCGACTACACCAAACGTTTAGGCAATGCTTGGGCGTTGGATCAAGTATTCGAAATCGGTTCCAAATACGATGTTTCCATTGATCTCGTTTTGATAAATCATGGCGCTTTTAGCGAATCAACAAATCCAGAATGGTTTGGTAGCCCATATAACTTTTTAAATGGTGGTCCGCTAAAAAGCCCGGCGGAGTTCGCGACTAATGAAACTGCTAAGAAGTTCTGGGAACGTAGATTGCGTTATATCGCGGCACGTTACTCCGCATCTCCTGCCCTCTTTACCTGGGAATGGTGGAATGAAGTTAACTTCACTCCTATCTCAGAACCCGATTTAACTACGTGGATGATTTCATCGAAGAAGGCTCTTTACACTTGGGATCCATATAAACATATGACGACGACTTCATGGTCATCTGCTGCAAGTGTGAGAGACTGGTCACCAGTTGATTTTGTATCGACTCACGTTTATGACGGCAGTGATCCGATAAAGTCTTTAAGAAATCAATTTGAAGCAATAATTAAAGCGGTTCCAGATAAACCACTTTTGGTAGCCGAAATGGGATCAGGCACAACTAGCGAAGATCCCTTCTCTGATCCAAAAGGTCTGCACCTTCATAATTCGCAATGGGCAGCTCTATTCGTTGGTTTCGGCGCACCGGCTTCATATTGGTGGTGGGATAACTACGTTGATCCCTTAAAGCTTTGGTCGATAACCACTGGCATGAAAAAACTTATTGCGGGTACTGACCCAGTGAATATGAAACCTGATGAAATCCTGGGACCACTTCGAACCACCGCGCTCTTGCTGAAATCACCTGACGTAACTCTCGGTTGGATACGCCATGATGACTATCAATTAAGCGCAAAGTCCTCACTACTTCTGCAAGCGGCGATAACCGCACTTAAGACCAAGAAGCCGATGCAGACGAAATTTGCAGACCCAGTCGTTAAGGCAACTTCCATAAAAATCCCAGTAACTACTGCGGGCAATTACGTTGTTAAGTTCATGGAGACCAAGAGTGGAAAAGCAGTTTCCACTGTTAAGGTTTCCACTGCAAGTCAGACCTTGAAATTTACGGTGCCACAGTTCACTGGTGATATCGCATTTAGAGTTGAGAAAGGGGCTGCTTAAATGAGTACCGATCTCAATAACCGCACCCCTATCGCTCATCCCACACTGGCAGATGTTGCTGCAATCGCAGGTGTCAGTATCAAGACAGCGTCTCGTGTTTTAAATGGTTCAGCAAATGTCTCCCCTGAAACTGAAGAGAAAGTTAAGAAAGCAGTTGGGTTGGTCGGCTACCGTTCTAATCGAATCGCTCGCGAGCTTCGTGGTGGATCGCTCAGCAACATAATTGGAATGGTAATTTCAGACTTAGCTAACCCGTTCTATGCCGGTTTGGCCGCAGGCGCTGAGGAAACTTTAAGTAAATCTGGATTTGAATTGATTTTGGCGACGGCTAGAGACAATGGCGAGCGTGAGAAAGTACTAATCGAGTCGCTGCTAGAGCGTCGCGTTCGTGGATTGATTATCGTTCCCTCAGGTGAGGATTATTCGTATCTTCATATCGAGCGACGTCGTGGCTTTAGTTTTGTTTTCGTTGACCGCCCGGCGCCTTATCTAGATGCCGATACCGTATTGGTTGATAATCAAGGCGGTATAAATGCCTGCGTGGATAAATTACTTGCTCTTGGTTGTAAGCGAATTGCTCTCATAGCTGATACACCAGCTATTTGGACAGCCGCAGAGCGTATCGAAGGCTTTAAGAAAGCAATTGTCACTCGTAAACTGGATTCAGACAATTCCTTAATTATCAGTGGAATACACACTTCCCTTGAGGCTGAGCAAGCGACCCGCGAGCTACTCAGTCAACGCAAGAAAGTTGATGGCATCATTGCGGCTAACGATTTGATTGCATTCGGTGTCGGCCAAGTTAAATCGCATTTAAATTCAAATCTCCAGGTTGTCAGCTTCGATGAATTCCCATCGGCTGCCTTGATGGGTGTGCACACTTTGAACCACGATCCGCAGCGGCTCGGTAGATTAACCGCTGATGTAATTTTAAAGCGTATGAATGAACCTACCGCTGACAATTACCAGAGTGCTGTTATGAAAGTTTCGATTAATGAAGAGATCCAAGGTGTGGCATGAGTAATCGCCTTGCTTTAGGTGTCGATGTGGGTGGCACTAAAATTGCCATCGCGCTAGTTGATGGAAAACTCGGAGTTTCCGAACGAATTGATGTGCCGAGTTTCGCCACAGATGGTTTTGAGTTATGGGGTCGCATTGCAGATGCCGCAACAGAAATTCTGAGCAAAGCCAATGGAGAGGTTGTGGGCATTGGAATCGGTTCTGCTGGCCCGATCTACCCAATTCCGGGAACTGTGAGCCCTGTGAACATTCCGGTTTGGCGAGATTTCCCATTGGTCAAATGTTTCCAAGATGTCTTTCAAATTGATCGAGTAACTCTTCATGGTGATGCTATGGCACTTGCGCATGCCGAGCACAAAATCGGCGCCGGTGTTGGCTCACGCAACATGTTAGGTATCGTGGTTTCAACTGGTATCGGTGGTGGTCTAATTATTGACAATGAACTATTTGATGGTGAAACCGGAAATACCAGCTACTTCGGCCATAGCTCAATAGATTTTCAGGGAAAGAAATGCGCCTGCGGTCGAACTGGCTGTGTTGAGGCATATGCCAGCGGTCCAAATATGGTTGCACTTGCCAAGGAATTGGGCTGGCGAGGTACAAGTGATTCATTCATCGATGTTGCGGCGGCGGCTCGTACTGGTGATGTTGCTGCGTTGCAGGCAATTGAAACTGGTTCGAAAGCACTAGCTGTTGGACTTGTTAACTTTGTAGGCAGTCTCGATATCGGACATGTTGTTATTGGCGGCGGAGTTGCGCAAGCCGGCGATATTTATTGGGCTCCACTAATGAAACACATCCAAGCCGAATGTGAATATTACGGTTTCTTACGTGATTTAAAAGTCTCCCCTGCCAAACTAACAACAGATGCTGGCCTAATCGGTGCGGCTTTAGGTGTTCTCTAATTCTAGATTAGAGAATTCAAATCGAAAGGTAACCATGTCACTTGAAAAGTCAGAGCGCCCTTGGGGAAGCTACGAAGTCCTTGGCGAATTTCCAGCTTATAAAGTAAAGACGATCTGCGTAAAGCCTGGCGGACGCCTTAGTTACCAGCGCCATGCCAAGCGAGCTGAACATTGGTTTATCGTGGCTGGCAATCCTGAAGTAACTATCGACGGCGAGATTCGTAACATTGGACCCGGTGATTCCGTGCAATTTGCAATCGGTGTTCTGCATCGAATCGCTAATCCTGGGACAACGGATGTGGTTTTTGTCGAAGTTCAGACTGGAACTTACTTCGGTGAAGATGACATCGAACGCGTCGAAGATGATTACGGTCGCTAAGA
>JBEINS010000105.1:0-4049 GCA_040377985.1 Candidatus Planktophila sp.
AGCGTTGATTTACCTGAACCAGAAGCGCCAATTAAAACGGTGGCAGTGTGTTCTTTAACGGTTAGCGACAAGTCATTTAAAACAAGTTCGTTATCGAAAGACTTACGAATATTAACCAGCTCTAGAACGTTACTCATTAGATCGCACCTTCAGAGTTCTGTTTGGCGCTGCTACGGCGAATTACTCGATCGATATAACGAGTTAATGGAATAGTGATTAGCAAGAACAAGATGGCCGAAACCACATACGGGGTGTAGTTAAAAGTACGACTAGCGTTAATTTGGGCAGCTCGTACCGCATCGGTTACACCCAAGATAGAAACCAAGCCCGTGTCTTTTAACAACGAGACAAAATCATTTAGGAGCGGCGGAATAACTCGCTTGATTGCTTGTGGCAGAACTACAAAGCGCATCGTTTGCCCAGAAGTTAGCCCCAGAGATCTGGCGGCAGCTCGCTGACTTGGGTGAATCGACAAGATGCCCGAACGAATAACTTCGGCAACGTAGGCCGAATAGGTAAGAACAACTGCCACAGTTCCGAGCACAATGACGTTGCTAGTTAATCCAGCTACCCGCAGGGCGGGGACTCCGAAACCTACTAACAAAATAATCAGCAAGAGTGGAGCACCTCGGAAGATATCAACGTAGGCAGTTGCTAGGAATCTAAATGGAGTTAAAGCAGGTGATTTAGTAGTGCGAATAAGCGCAAGTGATAGCGCAATAACTGCAATAAAGAAGCCACCAATAAAGGAAAGCTGAATATTTACGACTAGGCCGCGCAAAACTGTAGGCAAAACTTCACGGCCGTAATCAAGATCAAAGAAAGTCTCTTTAACAACCTGCCAACCAGGGGAGGTAATAATTAAGGTATATAAAGCGCCTAGGACTAAAACACTAGAGATGCCGGCAATCGTGAATTGCTTACGAGAAATCTGGCGCCTGGCATTCCGACGCTGAAGTTCACGAGAGCTTGGCGACCATGCTTGCTGGTCTGGACCGTTCAACATGGTCGCCAAACTACTCGTAAATCAACTGAACTTACGGCTTTAGAACTGCTGCGCCTGTCTCAGTTGCGAGCCACTTTTCAGTGATCGCAGCGAGGGTTCCGTCAGTTGTAATTGCATCCACTGCTGCACTTACGCAAGCAGTCAGTTTGCTGTCCTTTGAGAGCAAGAGACCGAATTGGTCACCAGATCCAGTTGAAGGAAGCTGACCAACAATGATTCCCTTATCAATTTCAACACCTGAAAGATAGAAAGCTGTTGGTAGATCTACTACCAAGCCATCGATCTGACCATTCTTAAGGGCTGATACACCAGCAGCATTGTCGTTAAATACCTGAGCCTTGATACCAATCTGATTTTCAATTGCATCAAGTGAAGTTGTACCAACTGCAGCACCCAACTTTGCGTTCTTTAGGTCGGCGATCGAAGTCTTTCCGGCGATCTTGCTACCTTCGTAAGAAACGATTGCTTGTGGTGCGGTGTAGTAAGGAGAAGAGAAATCAACAACTTCTTGACGCTCTGGAGTAATCGAGAATTGCTGCAAGTTAAAGTCAAAGTTCTTTTCACCAGGAGCGACTGCGCCATCAAATGTGGTGCGAACCCAAGTTACTTCGTCATTACTAAAACCAAGTTGCTTTGCAACTGCGTAGGCGACTGCGCCTTCGAAACCAGTTCCGGTTTCTGGCTTGTCATCAAGAATCCATGGATAGTAAGCAGGCTCACCTGTTGCAATTGTTAACTTGCCAGATGCAACGGTTGCTAAATCTGCTTTCGCGCATGATGCTGATGTTGCGCTATCTGATGTTTCTGCTTTTGAACATCCGGTAATCGCGAGCGCGCTCGCAACTACAAGTGCTAGAAATAAATTGGTCTGCTTCTTCACATTAGCTCCATTTCGTGGGGTGGAAATACATTGCGAATACGTGCCAAATCGTAATCAGGGTTCAGTAATGGTGTCTAGTTGCAAAGGGCAGGCAGTCGCAGGCTGGTTGCGGCTGGGTTAGGCTCAGCGCATGACTTCAGTGACACCATTTCTCTGGTTCGATAAAGATGCACTTCCGGCTGCCGAGTTTTATACCTCACTGATTCCAAACTCTGAGATTAAAGATGTAAATCGCAGCCCAGTTAGTGGCGATGTTTTCTCGCTAACTTTTACGGTGGCTGGTCGCGAATTCTTTGCCCTAAATGGCGGACCACACTACGAATTCACACCGGCTACTTCACTTTTTGTGGAGTGCGCCGATCAAGCTGAAGTAGATAAGTATTGGGATGCGCTAACGGCTGATGGTGGCCAAGAGAGTCGCTGTGGTTGGTTAAAAGATAAGTGGGGGCTGTCATGGCAGATAGTGCCGAAACGACTAGGCGAAGTTCTCTCAAACCCAGATCCAGTTAAAGCAAAAGCTGCGATGGATGCCATGCTGCAGATGAATAAGATTAGTATTGCCGAACTAGATGCTGCGGTTGGGGAGTAAATAAATGAAAGCTATTCAGATTACCAAGTTCGGTGGCCCCGAGGTTATGGAGTACTTGGATTTAGCTGATCCAATTATTAAAGGCAGCGAAGAATTAATTACAGTTACTGCAATCGGAATTAATTACGCCGATACCCATCAAACTGAAAATAGTTATCTTTCAAAACAAGAGTTGCCGTTAATTCCGGGTATTGAAGTTGTTGGCACAACTGCCGATGGTCGCCGGGTACTAGCACCATCTGGTGCTGGGGGATATGCGCAATTAGTAGCCGTACATCCACGCGCGATGATTGAAGTTCCAACTGGCGTCTCAGATCAGCAAGCACTCTGCATGTATGTACAAGGCAGCACTGCTTGGCATATTTTAAAAACAGTTGGCCATGTCAAACCTGGTGAAACTGTTGTGGTTCATGCAGCTGCCGGTGGTGTTGGCACGATTGCAGTTCAACTAGCCAAACTTTGGGGCGCAAAAGTTATTGCAGTTACTTCGTCCTCAGAAAAAGCAGCTCTTGCTAAAGAACTTGGCGCCGATGTAACCATCGATGCCAACGTTGAAGATTTAGCGGCAGCAATGTTGGCCGCAAATGAAGGTAAGCCAGTTGATTTGATTTTAGAGATGGTGGGCGGAAAAACTTTCGATGCCAGCTTGGCAGTCTTGGCACCATTTGGTCGATTGATTACTTACGGCATGGCTTCGCGCACACCACCTTCTTCAATTAACCCAGCGGTATTAATGGGCGGCAGTAAAACGATTACTGGTTTCTGGCTCTCACATTGCTTCGGCAAAAAAGAGATGATGAATGATGTAATCAACGAACTCTTCCAATTAGTTGTTGCCGGAAAATTGCACCCAGTAATCGGTGCCACCTTCCCGCTTTCTAAAGCAGCCGATGCTCACCGAGCAATGCTTGCTCGCCAAACCACGGGTAAGATTGCGCTAGATCCAGCGCTATAAATAAGGTGTAACAGCATCATTTTTCGATTTACCGTTTGAGCCTGTACGCTCAGGGACTGATCAACGCCCCCCTAGCTCAGTCGGTAGAGCGTTTCCATGGTAAGGAAAAGGTCACCGGTTCGATTCCGGTGGGGGGCTCGAAAGTGTTTTACCGTTCACATATCCCTGGCGGGATAGCTCAGCTTGGTAGAGCAAGCGGCTCATAATCGCTGTGTCGTGGGTTCAAATCCCGCTCCCGCTACTAGTTCGACCGTTTTACATCGTTAAATCAAGCGTGAATTTCGCGCATTGAGCAGGCTCAGGTAACCTAGCCCTCTCAATTACTACTGAAGTACTAAGTAAGTACATCTATAAAGGAGCATCACCATGGCAAGTAAGAGCGCGGACGTTCGTCCAAAGATCACCATGGCATGCGTAGATTGCAAAGAGCGCAATTACATTACTAAGAAGAACCGCCGCAACGATCCAGACCGCATGGAACTTAAGAAGTTCTGTCCACGTTGCAAGTCTTCAACTCTTCACCGCGAAACTCGCTAATGATCAGCCCCGATTCGGTCGGGCGCACCTACAACGGTGCAAAGTCAACAACTATTTCGCAATCTGAAATCACCAATTTTGC
>JBEINS010000129.1:0-3270 GCA_040377985.1 Candidatus Planktophila sp.
CGACCAGTTTCAGCGTTAAAGGTGCTGGCTGTGTGACCTGAGATAAAGGCATCAGTTTCGGTTGCAAGGCCCAAGCTAAATGTGTAATCAGAATATTTATACCAAGGGTAAACACTTGGTTCGATAGCCTTAAATTTACTCATGTAACCCTCCCTATCAGCCTAAAGTAGCAATCTTCGCCGCAATTGTGGCGATCTGTGCCGCGCTTTCAATGTGCAATATCTCATCGGCCACGGCGCCAGCAGCTTGGCTATTTGCACACTGCAAAACAAACTTTTCGGTTAGCGCAACTAAGGTCAGACGGTTATTTGGGCCGCCAGCACTGGAAGCAACTTTGCCGGAAAAAGTGCGACCATCGGTTGTTGTTATCTCAACAAATCCAGCCGCAGCTGCCGCAGCCGATACTTCGCTCTTTTCGGTGTATTCGAATTTGCTAGCTAAAGCGATAACTTCGGCCCGTTTGATTGATTCAGGTTCAAAAGTATCAACAACTAATGCGCCATCAATAAGCAGAGCTGCAACTGACCATGGTAGTGAAAACTTGGCATCATATGGTGTCTTTGGTTCATTCTTTTCATTCCGCGGATGACAAACAATTTTGGCTGAATCTGGATGCACGACTGCTGAAATCTTTGCGATATCTCCAACTGTAATTCCGATTGCTTTAGCACTTGCCCAGGCAATCTTTACAGCATCCAGAGTTACATGCGATAACTGACAAGCTGGGTATGGCTTAATTGTTATTTGTGCGCACTGCCAATCTTTTCCTAAGTCTTTAGTAACGCTAGCGAAATCTGCTGGTCGATCACTTAACGCATTGAAAATTCCATACTGTCCTTCGATTACTGACTCAGGGCCACTAGCGCCATTAGCTGCCATATTTGCAGCAGTGATGCCACCTTGCGCAGCAATACCTGGATGAATCTGCTTAGTAGTTGAACCAGTATTTAAGAATTCCAGCAGACCACCAGAAAAACTGCCCGCAATACCCATTGCATTTACAGTTTGCGTAACCGATAACTTCATTAACTTTGCTGCCACAACTGCCGCTGCAATAGTTCCACATACTTGCGTGGCATGTAAACCACGCGCATGAAAACCATGCGGGGTTGCCGCACCAAGCCGACAAATAATTTCCAGACCAGCCGCATAAGCCGTGATTACTTCTTCACCAGTTGCATTTAGTGATTCACCAAGAGCCATCGCAACCGGCAAAGTTGGCGCAGTTGCGTGAACTAAACCACCAGCATGAGTGTCATCGAAATCGAGTGCATGAATCAAGATGGCATTAACAAATGCAGCGGCTGGTACCGAAGTCTTGTTATTACTACCCCAGATAGTTGCAGCGCTTGATTCGCCGTATTGAGCAACGGTTGCGGTGGCAGCGCTTGCTACTGCAGTTGAGCGACCCCCAACTGCATCACCAAAACCATCTAGTGCATGTTCCTTTACAATTTGTTGCACATCTTTAGGCAGGTCAGACCAAGTGAGTTTTAACGCCCACTCTGCTAATTCCTGCGCTGTTGTCATTTGGCAGTAAATGCCTGGTCTGCTGAAAGCTGCGAAACCTTTGCGTCGTCATAATTGAGTAATTCACTTAGAACATAACTAGCATCTTCATTACGCTGAGGTGCACGTCGATTATCTGTACGAGCTGGACCGGCTTTTACTGGGGTCGCAACTTGCTTAACTTTTCCGTAACGAGGGTGATCAGTTTCAATAATCATCTCGCGAGCAATTGTGTGTGGCTCAACTAAACTTTGCGCTACGGTATTAATTGGTCCGCATGGAATTGACTCGGCATATAGTTTTGGTAACCAATAATTAACGCTCTCTTTTGCCAGAATTTCTTCCAGCATTGGGATCAAAATATGCTTATTCTTTAATCGCGCTGCAAAGTTAACAAAACGCTCATCTGTAGCTAGTTCAGGACGCTCAATAACTACGGTTAAACGTTGCCAGAATTTCTCTTTGGCGCAACCAACAATTAGCCAACCATCTGATGCTTCGAATGCTTGAAAGGGCACAAGTGATGGGTGAGCTGAATGATGTGTGCGAACAGGTTCAAAGCCGGCATTTAGATGCCAAGCTGCTGGGTAAGTAAGCATTCCGATCGCAGTGTCATACAAACTCACATCGCAATCCATGCCAACACCATCACGACGAGCTGCGTGCAACGCAACTAATAATGAAATAGCTGAAATTAAACCACCGGAATAATCAACCATTGATAAACCTGACTTTGTTGGCGGGCCATCTGGCTCACCGGTTAGATCCATCCAGCCAGCTAAACCTTGCAAAATATAGTCATAACCTGGTTCTTGCGAACGCGGCCCAGTCATACCAAAACCAGTTAGTGAGCAACAAACTATCTTTGGATTCAGATGCTTCAAGTCGTCATAAGTAATGCGCATCTTTTTGGGAACATCACCGCGCAAGTTGCTATATACAACATCAGAGACTTTAACTAAATCTTCAAAGACTGCGCGACCAGCAGGTGTATTTAAATTAATCGAAATAGATCGCTTATTGCGATTGAAAGATTCAAAGAATAAAGAATCCTCACCCTCAGAATACGGCGGCACATATCTACCAACGTCACCACCAACGGATGGATCTTCAACTTTAATTACTTCAGCGCCTAAGTCAGCTAAATGAACGGTTGCAAACGGTCCAGCACCGTACTGTTCAACCGAAAGAATTCGCACATCTGCTAAAGGCAACATCAAATCAGCCTCGAACCAGGCTTGGAATCATTTCAATAATTTGATTCTGAGCTTGGCGCACAGTTGCATTATCAAGCCCATGTGTTGGTGGACTTAACTTAACCGTGTTGGCTAAACCTTCATATCGAGCAATCTTTTCAATGACTTCGTCGGTATCTCCTGCCAGTGTCAATGCATCAACCATTTCATCTGGCACCACATCGGCTAAATCATCACTTGATACGCCAGTTTTGAATTTTGCAATTACCGCATTTTGTTGATCGAGCATTCCGTGGAATTCAAAGAAGTCGGCATAAGTTTTAACAGTTGCATAGAAACCAATTAAGCCGGCTGCCCAACGCTTTGCTTGCTTGGCATCTTTATCAATTGCACAAGCTGCAGACACAACAACGTCGAGATCTTTGGGCTCGCGGCCAGATTTTTCCCGGCCTTCGGTTAGCCAAGGTCCGAGCATTTCGCCAAGATACTTTGGTGAACAAAGTTCATGCGAAATCCAACCATCGCCGATTTCGCCAGCAAGTTTGGTCATAACGGGCCCCATGCC
>JBEINS010000013.1:0-13148 GCA_040377985.1 Candidatus Planktophila sp.
TACGCCGGCTAGAACTTTTGGATCAGAGGTAATGCTCGCACCGTCAACTACAAGTACGGCAGCAAATGACACGGTTGAACCTGTCGCACTATCAATGCGATCGACAACGATGGTCTCGCCAACTTCAACTTTCTCTTGGCGGCCGCCAGCCTTCACGATTGCATACACAGTGGAGCTCCAGTTCTAAATTAGGCAGCGCACCCAATGGGCGCGAGCAGGGGTTAAGGATACGGATTGCCCATACCCTGGGTCAAACTGACGAATTATGCCGATCCGGGGGTAATAATCCCTGTACTGGCAGCCCGACGACGCTTCTTGCGAGGTCCTGAGGCAGCAGGCTCGGCTGGGGGTTGGGTTACCGCAGGTTCTGCAATTTCAAAAGTTTGGGTATCTGAATCGGTATTTGAGTCGTTGTCTGACTCAGTTTCGATCTCTTTAGCTACCGGAACTGGAGTGGCCTTAATTTTGATTGGTTCCATATGAATATGGATTCCGCGACCAGCACAACTATCGCAAGTTGTTGAGAAAGCTTCGATTAGACCTTGGCCAACGCGCTTTCGAGTCATTTGAACTAGGCCGAGTGAAGTTACTTCAGCAACTTGATGCTTGGTGCGATCGCGACCAAGGCATTCAACTAGGCGACGCAGAACTTGTTCGCGGTTAGATTCCAAAATCATATCGATGAAGTCGATAACGATGATTCCGCCTAAGTCGCGCAAGCGAAGTTGACGAGCAATTTCTTCAGCTGCTTCAAGGTTGTTCTTGGTAACAGTCTCTTCGAGAGAACCACCCTTACCAATAAATTTACCGGTGTTAACGTCGATCACGATCATTGCTTCAGTGCGATCGATAACTAGCGAACCACCTGAAGGCAAATAAACTTTGCGATCAAATGCTTTTGCTAGTTGCTCTTCGACGCGGAAGTCAGCAAATAGATCGCCGACACCTGTGTATTTTTCAATCTTAGAAACTAATTCAGGTGCGATAAAACCAAGATAATTATTGATCTCATCCCATGCCCCGCTGCCCTGCACAGTTAACTTACGGAAATCTTCATTGAAGATATCGCGGATAACTCGAACAGCTAAATCTGGTTCAACATAAATCGCAGCAGGTGCGTGGAAGTTTGGGTTGATTGACTTCTGATAGATATCTTCCCATTGTGCTTTTAAGCGGGCGACATCATTCGTTAAATCTTCTTCCGAAACTCCTTCGGCTGCTGTGCGCACAATTACGCCAGCAGTTTCTGGGATTAAATTCTTTAGGATCGCTTTTAAGCGATTACGTTCTGGCTCCGGCAAGCGCTTAGAAATACCGCTCATACCGCCGCCAGGCACATAGACCACATAGCGACCAGGCAAGGAAACTTGGCTAGTTAAGCGAGCACCCTTCTGGCCAATTGGATCTTTAGTAACTTGAACTAGAACTGGTTGACCAGACTTTAGAACAGTTTCAATTTTGCGTGGCTCTGATTCAGAAATTCCAGCAGAATCCCAGTTCACTTCGCCGGCATATAGAACCGCGTTACGTCCTTTTCCGATATCAACGAAGGCAGCTTCCATACCTGGCAATACGTTTTGCACGCGACCAAGATAGATATTTCCAACGTAAGAAAGATTGGTATTGCGGTTTACATAGTGCTCCACCATGACGTTATCTTCGATAACTGCGATCTGGGTGCGATCAGCAATCTGGCGAACTAACATCTCGCGGTCAACGTTCTCGCGACGAGCAAGTAAATCGGTATCAGTAATGATTGTGCCGCGACGACGATATGGCTCGCGATAATCTGAACGGTATTCACGATCACCACGTGAACTTGGGCGATCATTTCGCTCACGACGATTACGCTTTGGATCGTTACGAGTTGGGCGCTCTTTTGTTTCGCGCACCTTTACAACTGTTACAACACCATCTTCTTCGACTACTTCACCAGCTACTGCGCCATCTCCAGTTGCGCGACGACGACGGCGACGACGGTGAGTACCGGTGCCATCATCTTCAGTTTCGCTCTCTTCGGTATTTTCATCAGTGCTTGAATTCTCATCAGTATTTGCAGCACCTGGCTTGCGACGACCACGGCCACCACGACGGCGACGACGACCACGTGAACTATCTTCGCTATCTGAATCGCTCTCACCTGCTGCGATGCCTTCAACTACTGCTTCATCACTCTTGGCAGTTTTGGCAGGAGCTGATTTCTTAGCTGGTGCCTTTTTCGCTGGAGCTTTCTCGGCTACTGGTGCTGCTTGAAAGATTGCAACTGGAATTACGGCGGCCTTTTTAGCCGGCTTGGTTTTCTTTTCTTCAGGGCTGGCAGCTTCTATAACTGCAGCAACCGGGGTAGTTTCTGGGCTTACTTCAGCCTTAACCTTGGGAGTCTTTTTAGCCGCGCGCTTACGCGGGTTTTTTGGCGCAATTGCCATGTGTTCAAATCCTAAATGCACTCACTGAGTGCGGGTCTGGCTTAAAAATCAAATTCATTACGCGGGTGCGTATTCGTTAAAACCTTTAAGCAAATCTTTGGTAGTTCGCGCTAAACACTCTTTTTCGCGATACATGATCGCGGGTGCGCGCCGAACTGTTGCCTAAGTATGACAGATGAGGCCCGAAATCCAAATTAAGCGTGAATTAGCCGCGCTGGCGAGCGTGAACGTTCTGCAACAGACCAAAACCGATCAAAGTCGCAAACATACTCGAACCGCCATATGACATAAATGGGAGTGGCACACCAGTCATCGGCATTAGCCCTAGCGTCATACCAATATTTTCAAAAGTCTGGAAGGCAAACCACGCCACTACCCCTGTGCATACCAGTCGCCCGTAAGGGTCGGTTGCACGTCGCGCGATACCAAATGCTCGCATCAATAAAGTTAAATACAACAAAATAATTACACCACAACCCAGGAAGCCAAGTTCTTCGCCAGCTACCGTGAAAATAAAGTCAGTCTGTTGTTCCGGCACAAAGCGACCATTTGTTTGCGGACCATTAAACAAACCCGTTCCGATTAAGCCACCTGAACCAACGGTGATACGAGCTTGTCGTAATTGGTAGCCACTGCCCTGGGTATCGGCATTTGGGTTCACAAAAGATTGCAAGCGCTTAACTTGATACTGATCAATTACGCCAGATTGCACGGCACCAAAGACGCCAACGACAGCAACTAAAATGAGCGCCACAACCCAGCGGCCAGAAGCGCCAGAGGCTGCAATAATTGTTAGAACAGAGCAACTAATAATAAAAACAGTTCCCATATCTGGTTGTAATAGAATTAGCACAACTGGAAGTGCGGCTACAACTAAAGACTGAACTACATTTTGATTGCTTGGAATATCACTGTCATGGCCGCGTTCGGAAAGAATCATTGACATGCCCACGATAATTGAGATCTTGGCTAATTCGGCTGGCTGAATTTGGAATCCACCGGGAAGTGCGATCCAAGCTTGCGCGCCATTTACTTCCGAACCCAAGCCTGGGATCAATACAAAGCCCAGACCTAAAACACCTAAAGCCCAAACAATAGGCGTGTAGGCACGAAGTAACCGGTAATCAATCAAAGTAGTGCCCCATGCCAATGCGCAACCAATTGCAATATTAATTACGTGGCGCTTTAGGTAGTACTCCGGGTCTAAACCATTTGCGGCATACCAATCACGGGTTGCTGCATAAACCAAAAGCGTTCCGATAAATAAGAGAGCTGCAACTGCGGCGGTGAGAATTGGATCAAAGCCGCGGAAAAACGAACGATTCTTGTTGTAGTTAAAGCGCGGAGTAACCAGACTCATGGTGTGGCTCCAATCGTTTTAACTTTAGTGGCAGGTGAAATCTTAGGCAGCGTTGTCGGTAAACCATTAGGGAAAATCGCATTTTCTGGAACAACTTTCCTATTTACGACCCCAAAAATTGCCTCGTAGATTTTGCGAACTCCAACTCCAGAGCTAGATGCGCCATACCCGCCTTGGCTAACCATCATGACAACTGCATATTGCGGATTCTTTGATGGCGCAAAAGAGGCAAACCAAGACGTGTCATCTTTGGAAGATCCATTTGGATTGCGACCAAAAACTTGTGCAGTTCCGGTTTTCCCACTTACCTCAACTGGGAAACCCGAGAAGGCACCAGCACCGGTTCCGCTGACAACAACCTCACGTAGCGCTCCTTGTAAAAACTTAATTGTCTTTGGGGTTGCCGCAATAGTTCCGGTCTTTACTGGATCAATTGACTTTAGAACTGTTCCGTCGGTTTTAACAATTGCGCGACCAATACTTGGCTGCCACAAAGTTCCACCATTAGCGATTGCGGCATACATCTGCGTTAACTTTAACGGGGTAACCAAAGTGTCACCTTGACCAATTGAAAAGTTAACTGCGTCTCCAGCACGTACTTTGTTGCCATCAAGGCAATTCTCTTTAGCTAGCAATAACAGGAACTGAGTTTGCTGGGACTTAGCCGCTTTCTCACGATAGTTGCAGTAGAAATCTTTATTGGCGTCATACCAACTTTGTTTCCAAGCTCTATCAGGCAAGCGGCCGGCAGATTCGGAAGGTAGATCAACGCCGGTTGCCTTATTGATCTGAAAACCATCGGCTGCCTTAAAGAAGTAATCTTTAGGGTTTTTAATCGGAGATAAGCCACCATCTCGTAGCCACTCATCAAATGAGATCTGATACCAAACCGTGTCACACGAGATAGCAAGCAATTTCTTAAGGGATGAGGTGCTCTGGGCTTTGCTTTCGAAGTTATTGAAAACTCGAGTTCCGACTTTTACATTTGCCGGACAGGAATATGACTTTGTTAGGTCATAGCCAGCATTGGCCGATGCCATGATTGAAACAACTTTAAATGTTGATGCTGGCGCAAAGCGACCTTGGATTGGTCTAGAAAGCGCAGGCACACCATTGGTTTCACTAAAGAGAGCTTCGGCTTGTTTAACAGTTAAACCTTTTTCCCACATATTTGGGTCATAAGTTGGATATGAAGCCATTGCAATAATGCGCCCTGTCTTTATATCCATGACAACTGCGGCACCAGAATCTGCCCGAAACCCACTAGCTCTAGAGCGAGCAACTGCATCAGCTAACGCCTTCTCGGCAGCAGCCTGTACTCGAACATCCAGACTAGTTACCAAGTGATCACCTGGCACAGAGCTGGTGTTTTGCCCTTCACTGGTAATTGCTTCTTTGCGATCAACAATTACCGTTCGAATTCCAGGAATTCCTCGCAGATAAGAATCATATTGAATCTCTAAACCACTCTTACCGATTGATTCGCTGCGATAGTAAGTCTTGCCGTTTACACCAGCTAAATCGGCATCAGTCAGCGGACCCACATAACCTAAAACATGAGCGGCATTTACATCAACGGTGCCTGGGTAATTTCGAATCGCAATCGGTGTTGCATCTACCCCAGGAAACTCATCTGGTCGCTCTACAACTTGTAGCGCAACATCAGCACTTGCCTCTTTAGTTATCGGAATCGGTTGATAGCGAGTACCTGTCCAGCAACCAGAGCGACTGCCAACTTTTAGCTCACCGCACAAACGTGTTTTTTGGTAAACATCTTGGTACTGCAACTTCAATAACTTGGCTAACTTCTTAAGCACCGCGACGCCTTTATCTGGCTGCTTATCAAGTGCTAATCGATCGATGGTTACCGCTAGACCTGTGCGATTAAGGGCTAATGGCACGCCTGAAGAATCCACGATTAAGCCGCGGGTGGCCGGGAAAATGGTGTCGCGACTTTGAATGCTAAGTGCCGCTTCGCGATATTTAGGCCCAGCTGCAACTTGCAAATAAAAAAGTCGCCCAAAGAGAGCCATCAATAAAGAAATAATCATGATTTGAATAACGAGCATGCTTAATCGAGTGCGTTGATTCATATCCGCATCCGACTATCAAAAGCTAAATCATGTAACCAAGCAACAGCTGGCAATAACAGCGGCGTGACCACCATGGTCCAAACTGCACTACCAATAACCGTCGTTAGAGTTTGCGCAAAACTAGTCGCCGTAATTCCTAACAAGAAACCAGTAACTAAATATGAAACTAGAACAATTACCTGTGCCAGCGTTACCATCAAAATCAGACTTAACGGATTGCCTCGCTTATTTTCATCTCCGTATGATAAAAATGAGATTGCATATCCCATCAAAACTAGAATTAGCGTCCAGTGCCCTAGCGGACCGCTGGTACTTGGCGATAGATCGAGCAAAATGCCAGCCCCGAATCCAACTGCTGCTGCAACTTCAGGCGTACTAAGGGCTGCCCAAAGAAGCGTCAGAATCAAAAAGATTGAGAATCCTCCGGCCGGAAAACTTAGTTGATTTACCACAGCTTCCTGGCCAATAAAAAAGAGCGCAAAAATTGTGCTAGTGATCCCAAATCGTCTTAATAACATTTGTGCTTAGTTACCTGACGGCGATGCAGAAGGTGTTGGCGTGACAAAAACAGTAACTGTTGGAATCGGAGTTGGAGCTGGCTTTACCGGTGTTAACGCATCGCGTGGATCAGCTTTCGGAGCTTTCACCACAACTGAAACCACACCTAGCCCGCCAAAGTCCACAAAATACTTAACCGCTGCACTTTGGGTTACCGCACCCGCAGCATTTGAAACCGAAGTAACTCGACCAACAGGCACGCCAGGCACGAAAGGTTGAGCATTGATGCTGCCGCGGGCCAGCAGAATGTCCCCAACTTTGATCGTGGTTTGGTTATCTAAGAGCTGTAAATTCGCAGTACTTGAGCCTAAACCGGCCAAAATTCCGATCTGTTGTGTGCCTGCAATGCGAACGCCGACTTTAAAGGCGGGGTCAGTAGCTAGCATCACGATTGCTGAATTTGAAAAGACTTCTTTAACCACACCTACTAAACCATCGCCCGCGATAACGGTCATGTTCTTTTTGATTCCGTTTCCGCTGCCAGCATCAATTGTGATGGTTCGCGTGAATGCCAAACTCGAACCTTGTGAAATAACTTTGGCGCTGACAATTTTAAAGCGCGCAGTACCGGCTAGATCAAGAATTGATTTGAGTTGTTCGATTTCGCCATCTTGGTTCTTGCGTAAAATTAACTGTTCGCGCAATTTCTGATTCTGTTTGCGTAAATCTTCAATTTGATTTCGGGTGCGCCCAAGATTCGTAATGTCATTTACGAAATTCTTAACTGGCGTTAGCACTACGTTGCCAGCACGTTGGAATGGGGAAAGAACAGTTTGCGTACCGCTACGTAGTCCATCTAGAACATTTACTCCGCGCAGATCTAAAGTGATTAGAAATAGCGAAGAAACAATCAGAATTACTAAGAGCAGACGACCGCGGTTCTCGCCGCCGTTACGCATTTAAAGATTCCTATCGACGTGGCTCGGAGATCAAGACCTTTTCTAGGGCCTCAAACTCTTCGATGCACTTTCCGGAACCTTCAGCAACTGCATCGAGTGGACGCTCGGCAATATGAATTGGCATACCAGTCTCTTTGCGCAGACGCTCATCAAGACCCTTTAGTAGCGCACCGCCACCAGTTAGCACAATGCCGCGATCCATCAAGTCACTTGATAGTTCAGGCGGACACTTATCAAGCGTGCTCTTAACTGCGTTAACGATTGCATTTACTGGTTCTTCGAGTGCTTTACGAATTTCAGCAGCTGATACAACAATTGTCTTTGGTAGGCCGGTTGCTAAATCGCGACCACGAATTTCGGCATCTGGCTCACCTGGAAGTGGATAAGCCGAACCAATCGCCATCTTGATTTCTTCAGCTGTGCGCTCGCCCAGCAATAGTGAAAATTCCTTCTTAACCCAAGTAATAATGGCTTGATCTAGCTCATCGCCACCCACGCGGATAGATAGGGCTACCACGATGCCGCCGAGTGAAATAACCGCCACCTCAGTTGTTCCGCCACCAATATCGACAACCATGTTGCCGGTTGGTTCGTGAATTGGCAGACCTGCACCAATTGCCGCAGCCATTGGTTCTTCAATAATGTAAACCTTGCGCGCACCTGCTGCGTAACCGGCATCTTTAACTGCGCGTTGTTCAACGCCAGTAATACCTGATGGCACGCAAACGACAATACGTGGCTTAGCTAAGAAACGACGACGGTGAACTTTTTGAATGAAGTAACGCAACATACGTTCAGTTGTGTCAAAGTCTGCAATCACGCCATCTTTAAGTGGACGAATTGCCACGATGTTACTTGGGGTACGACCAATCATCTTCTTGGCTTCAAGGCCAACTGCCAAAATTCCACCAGTGTCTTGGTTAACCGCAACCACACTTGGCTCATTAAGCACAATGCCACGTCCACGCACATAAACCAAGGTATTTGCGGTACCTAGATCAACTGCCATATCGCGACCGATAAACGACATTCGATTAGCCATTTTTTACTTCCCCCCGTTACCAAAGAAAATATTTATTTCGCGCGCAGCTGATTCTGGTGAATCAGATCCGTGCACAATATTTTGGACAACTTTTGTTCCTGCATCGCGTGCTAAGTCACCGCGAATTGTTCCGGGCGCTGCAACTGTTGGATCTGTTACACCAGCAAGTGATCTAAAACCTTCGATGACGCGATTACCTTCGGCAACCATCGCAACGATTGGTCCAGATAACATAAATTCAACTAGTGGTTCAAAAAATGGTTTGCCTTGATGTTCGGCATAGTGTTGTTCAAGAAGTGCGCGATCTGCTTGCAACATTTTTAGCGCAGTAATTTGATATCCCTTAGCTTCGATGCGCGAAATTACTTCGCCAACTAGGGCGCGGCGCACGCCATCGGGCTTGACCAGGATCAGAGTTTGTTCGATGCTCACGGAGGTGAGTCTATTAGGCATCCGGGGTTCGTGAAGCCAGCAAAGCAGCCCGGGCCGCCTCGCCCTTGCGGCCGACCAAAATCGCCGCAATCCATAACCCTGCAAAAATCAGGCCAATTATCAGGAAGGAATTGACCACTAAGCCAAATCCAAGCATGGCTGCCTGCAATACCCAGCCCAGTACCCAGCCAGCTCTGCGCTTTAGTAACCCCGGGGCCAAAAGTAAGGCAATCGCGATTGCGACGCCGTAAATGATCGGTGCCCCATCTACATCTTTCATCGCGATTAAAAGTGCAAACCCAATTGAAAAAGACTCCATAACTAGAACTGCTGAGGCTAATACGCGCATTACTTTTAATACTTTCCATTAATTATGGTGCGTGACTCACCAACAGTGATTACTGAACCCGTAATCAAAACACCAACTGAATCATCACTAAGTGGTCGCTTAGCATCTTTAATTGCTTGATCGATTGCAGCTGCTAAAGTTTCGATTGCAGTTACTCGATCCTTGCCAAATATTTCATTTGCTAGTTTTTCTAAATCAGAAAGTTTCATGGCACGTGGTGATGAATTAGTTGTGACAATAATTTCATTCATGATTGGTTCTAATTCGAGCAAGATGCCACGAACATCTTTATCGCCAAATGAAGCGACCACGCCAATTACTTCATCGAAAGTAAATTCATTTGCAATTGTTTCAGCCAATGCTTTTGCGCCATGCGGATTGTGTGCGGCATCAAGCAAAATAGTTGGGTCGCGGTGTACTACTTCGCAGCGACCAGGAGAAGTAACGGCTGCAAAACCGGCACGAACTGCGTCATGATCTAACGCGGTATCGCCAAAGAATGCCTCAACTGCTACTAGCGCTGTTGCGGCATTAGCAGCCTGGTGCTTGCCGTGGAGAGGCAAGAAAATGTCATCGAATGACTCATTTAAGCCACTAATTGAGATTAATTGGCCACCAACAGCCACTGCTCGGCTAGCCAACGAGTATTCGACACCTTCGCGAGCCACATCAATGCCAACTTCAGCGGCCCGGCGCAGCAATTCAATGGCAGCTTCTGGTTCTTGCTGAGCAAGCACGCCAAAACCACCTGTTTTTAGAATTCCGCCTTTAGTTTTTGCAATCTCAGTCAGCGTATTTCCTAAATATTCCATGTGATCGAGCCCGATCGGCGTGATTACAGAGACGCCAGCTTGGACCACATTGGTGGCATCCCATTCACCGCCCATACCTACTTCGATAACACCAACATCAATTGGGTGTTCGGCAAATGCGGCAAAAGCGAGCCCCGTAATTGCTTCAAAGAAGGAGATCGGATTTTCAAACTTACTATCAATTAAATCTAAGTAAGGCGAAATATCGTTGTAAGAGAAAATTAATTCAGATGCACTTATTGGTTGACCATTAATACTGATTCGTTCTAAATAACTTTCCAAGTGAGGGCTAGTAAAACGCCCGGTACGCAAACCCATTTCAAATAACATCGAATCAATCATTCGCGAAGTACTGGTCTTGCCGTTTGTGCCGCCAACGTGAATCGTTGGATAAGTTAACTGCGGCGAGCCGAGAATGTCGGTTAGCGCTGAAATTCTCTCCAGTGTTGGCGCAATGCGAGTTTCGGGCCAGCGTGCAAGTAGCGCTGCTTCGATCGCATCAATGCGAATCTTTTCTTCAGGTGTCATGCTGATGGCAACGCCGCAAGAGCTGCGGTAATTCGTTCGATTTCGGCTTGGGTCTTAACTAGACGCTCTTTAATTTCAGTCACAACTTCGGCCGGTGCCTTGGCCATGAATCCTTCATTGCCTAATTTAACTTGGGCAGTCTGTTGATCTTTCTGAATAGTTGCTAAATCTTTAGTTAGGCGAGCACGCTCTGCCACCACATCGACAGTTCCGGATAGATCGAGTTCGCACTTCACCGAACCAATTTCAAAGGTAGCGGTTGGTGTGAATTCCTTTGCTTCAAGTTTTAACACAAAGCCCATCGCACTTGCATACTTTGCTAACTCACCATTAGTTGTTAGGCGACCTGGAATTTTCGCAGTTGCTTTAACGCCTTGGTCATTACGGAAACGACGCACCTCAGTGATCACTGCCTGCATCTGGGTTACCAGGTTTTCAGCCGTTTTATCAAGGTAGTTCAAGTTTGCCTCTGGCCACTTAGCAATAACCAGGGACTTTCCCCCAGTTAGTGAGACCCAAAGTTCTTCAGTAATAAATGGCATCAGTGGATGCAGCAGGCGCATAAGTTGATCGAGCACATGTCCAAGCACGCGCTGACTATCAGCTGCGCTACCAGTTGCAAAAGATTCTTTAGAAAGTTCGAGATACCAGTCGCATAGGTCATCCCAGGCAAAGTGGTAGATCAGCTCGCTCGCTTTAGCGAATTCAAATTTTTCAAATAGTGAATCAGCATCGCGAATAGTTTCGGTCAATCGGCTAAGAATCCACTTATCAATTGCACTTAGTGAGGCAGCATCAGGCATTGGACCTTCAACAGTTGCACCGTTCATCATCGCAAAGCGAGTTGCATTCCAAAGTTTGGTAGCAAAGTTACGAGAACCGCCAACCCATTCTTCAGCGAGTGCTTGATCGGTACCTGGGTTAGCACCGCGCGCCAACGTAAAGCGCAACGCATCGGCGCCGTACTTATCCATGAATTCAAGTGGATCAACTACGTTGCCACGGCTCTTAGACATCTTTTTGCCAAATTGATCTCGCACTAAACCGTGCAACATAATAGTTTTAAATGGTGGCACACCATCCATGGCAAAAGTGCTCATCATCATCATGCGCACAACCCAGAAGAACAAAATGTCATAGCCAGTTACCAAAACTGAAGTTGGGTAGAACTTAGCTAAATCGTTAGTCTTTTCAGGCCAGCCAAATGTGGAAAATGCCCATTGCCCAGATGAGAACCAAGTATCTAGAACATCGGCATCTTGTACGTAACCAGCAGGTGCGCTTTCGCCAGGACCGACAACAACCATTTCACCATTTGGGCCATACCAAACTGGAATGCGATGTCCCCACCAAAGTTGGCGAGAGATGCACCAGTCGTGCATGTTGTCGACCCAGTCAAAGTAGCGTGGCGCTAGCTCTTCAGGTTCAATCTTTACGGCGCCGCTACGAACTGCGTCCGCTGATGCTTTAGCAAGCGGTGCCACTTTTACGAACCACTGCTTTGATAAACGTGGTTCAACAGTTGTATCGCAACGTGAACAGTGACCAACTGCGTGAATATAAGGACGCTTCTCGGCAACGATGCGACCTAATTCTTTTAGCTTGGCTACAACGGCAACGCGAGCGTCGAAGCGATCCATGCCATCGAACTCAGTGCCGCTACCTTCCATAATGCCGTGCTCGTTCATGATTACTACGAACGGAACATTGTGGCGCATGGCCATTTCAAAGTCGTTTGGATCGTGTGCTGCCGTTACTTTAACTGCGCCAGTTCCGAAATCAGGATCAACAAGTTCATCAGCAATGATCGGAATCATGCGATTTACCAGTGGCAATAAAACTTCAGTACCAATCATGTGCTTGTAACGAGGATCGTCAGGGTGAACCGCAACTGCGCCATCGCCCATCATGGTTTCGGCACGAGTTGTCGCAACAACAATGCTTTGCTCGCCATCGCCATAACGAACTTGCACAAACTCGCCAGCATCATCTTGGTGCTCAACTTCAATATCTGAAAGCGCTGTTAAGCAACGAGTACACCAATTGATGATTCGCTCAGCGCGATAAATTAATTCCGCGTCATACATTTTCTTAAAGAGTGCAAGCACAGAATTAGACATGCCTTCATCCATGGTGAACCGCTCGCGCGACCAGTCAACTGAATCACCTAAGCGACGCATCTGGTCAAGAATTGCGCCACCTGATTCAGCTTTCCATTGCCAAACTTTGCTAACAAATTCCTCGCGGCCTAAATCATGACGCGACATTCCCTGGGCGGCTAATTGTTTTTCAACCACGTTTTGAGTTGCAATACCCGCGTGGTCCATGCCAGGTAGCCACAAAACTTCGTAGCCTTTCATTCGCTTGATGCGCGCTAAACAATCTTGCAGAGTTTGATCTAGTGCGTGGCCGATATGCAGAATGCCAGTGACATTTGGTGGCGGCAGAACAATCGAGAACGGTTCTTTAGTTGAATTGGCATCAGCGGTGAAATAGCCCGCTGAGATCCATTTTTCGTAAAGTGGCGCCTCAATTTCGGCAGGCGAAAAGGTTGAAGCTAATTCTTTTCCGCGCTGGCTCATAGGGAGCAGTCTAGATTATGCGCTCTTCTCTTCTGAACGCTTTTCGCCTCTAGCGGCCCGCTTTGGA
>JBEINS010000185.1:0-2011 GCA_040377985.1 Candidatus Planktophila sp.
TCTAAGCAGCGCAATGTATTAGGTTGGGTCATGCGCAAGCGCGCTGGTTCCAAGTCAGCACAAGCAGCCGAAGCTAAAGAATCGAAAGGTTAGTAAATGAGCGAGATCCGGTTATCTTCCGAAAAGCGTTTACGACTTTTTGCCGGCCGCGGTTTCCCTGAATTAGCTGATGAAGTTGCTGCCGAACTCGGAATTCCTTTAACACCAACATCTGCATATGACTTTGCGAATGGCGAAATTTTTGTTCGCTTCGAAGAATCAGTTCGTGGTTGCGATGCATTCGTAATTCAAAGCCACACCACACCAGTTAATAAGCAGATCATGGAACAACTAATCATGGTCGATGCTTTGAAGCGCGCATCTGCAAAGCGCATCACGGTTGTTGCACCTTTTTATGGTTACGCCCGTCAAGATAAGAAGAGCCGCGGTCGCGAGCCAATCACTGCGCGATTGATGGCTGATCTTTTTAAGACTGCTGGCGCTGATCGTTTGATGTGCGTTGATTTACATACTTCACAAATTCAAGGTTTCTTCGATGGTCCGGTTGATCATTTATTCGCATTACCAATGTTGGCTAACTATGTTGGCAGCAAAGTCGATCGCAGCAAGCTAACTATTGTCTCTCCAGACTCTGGTCGAGTACGCGTAGCAGAACGTTGGTCAGATCTACTTGGTGGTTGCCCAATTGCATTCATTCACAAAACACGCGATCCACGTATTCCAAATGAATCAACTACCGGTCGCGTCGTTGGTGATGTGCAAGGTCAAACCTGCGTAGTTATCGATGACATGATCGACACCGCCGGCACAATTACTAAAGCTGTCGATGCGCTATTCGATGCAGGCGCTAAAGATGTAATCATCGCTGCCACGCATGCTGTTTTCTCAGGGCCTGCCATTGAGCGCTTAAAAGGTTCTCGTGCATCAGAAGTTGTAATTACCAATACGTTGCCGATAACGGATGACCAAAAATTCGACCGTTTAACCGTGCTTTCGATCGCCCCGCTTCTTGGTCGGGCAATTCGCGAAGTATTCGAAGATGGCTCAGTTACCAGCCTCTTTGATGGTCATTCCTAAGCGCGATTTGCGCTTAACCGCACCCATTCGCTAGCCTTTGGCTCGTTCCGGCGAGGGTAAGAATTATTTCCGTAATCGACGGCGTAGGTTTTCATCCTGCTGGAACTTTTGTGAAGTAACCGAAAGTAAACCTGACAGGAGCAAAGAAAAATGGCTGAGATTTCAATCAATGGCGTTCGCCGTACTGAATTTGGTAAAGGCGCATCACGTCGTAATCGCCGCGATGGTTTAGTTCCTGCAGTTATCTACGGACACGGTGAAACACCTGCCCACGTAACACTTCCAGCACGCGAACTTGGTGTTGCTCTTAAAACATCAAACGTACTTCTAGATATCGTCGTTGATGGCACAACTGTTCTAACTTTGCCTAAGGCTGTTGTTCGCAACGCACTTAAGGGCACGCTTGAGCACGTTGACTTAGTTTTGGTTCGCCGTGGCGAGCGCGTTGTTGTTGCTGTTCCAGTTCACACTTCTGGCGAGCACGATCGCGACGGAATTCTTGAGCACGTTCACCACTCAATCGAAGTTGAAACAGAAGCAACTTCTATTCCAAGCTTCTTCGAATTAGATTTAACTGGCATGGCTGCCGGCACATCTCTTTATGCCGAAAGCGTTGCATTGCCAGCTGGCGTAACACTTATCTCTGATCCAAAGATGGTTGTTGTGCACCTTTCAGAGCGTTCAACTGCGGTTGAGCCAGTTGCTGAAGCGGCACCAGCTGCAGCTGCGACACCTGCTGCTGAAGAGAAGAAAGAGTCTTAATCGGTTGATCCCAGTTCAACTACTAATCTAGGGACATGGATTTAACATGCTGTGGTTAGTAGTTGGGTTGGGTAATCCCGGCCCCGAATACGAAGCAACTCGCCATAACATCGGCCAATTAGTTGTTGATCAATTAGCGAAATCTAACTCTGCAAAATGGAGTTCACATAAA
>JBEINS010000160.1:0-2702 GCA_040377985.1 Candidatus Planktophila sp.
ATTCCAAAGCTTTGCACCTTGTCTCATTCCAGGAGCAATTGGTCCGCCACCAGGAACCTGAGCATAAATAGAGCCGCTAATTCGGAAATACATTTCTTTACCGTCGGGGCGACCGGCATATTGCAGAGCAAGCTTCTGATCATCACTCTTAATTGTTAGATACAGCGCGCCGACAGATCCATCGTCAGCGCTTGCATGTGTTGGGATTGAGATAAGGCCGGCAACTAGAACCGCACTTAGCCCAATTAAATTGAACTTTTTCATTAAGTCTCCTCCTCAAGAGAACGTTCTGAGAACGTTTTGTCTTAGGAAACTCTTAGAAGGAACTGAATGCAACAACCTAGGGAGATAAAATTACGTCACGCTTAATTCTGTTCCGCAGCGTGAAAAATCTCAGCAGATTAAGGGGTAACCTCAGGCTTTGGCTGGTACCCCAAAGTGATAACCCGTTGCCTCATTTAAATGGAGTTCGCGAATCTTTAAGTCGCCAGCCATTTGTTTAATCGCAGCATTTGATTTCTTAAGTACAAATGCCCGGTTCTCATCAGCGCCCATTTCCATCTCCATTGCAGCAGAGTGATTACGGGCAATTATGCGTTCATTAAGCGGCTTCTGAATTCGTTGGAACTCAGATAGAGCTAACTTCACTGCCTCTGGATTGCCAATATCTTCAGGGGATGGAATCAAAGGCAACAACGTTTTAAGGCTGGCAATTCCCATATTTAAACCTTGACCACGTGCTGGGTGAATTGCATGTGCGGCATCACCAATTAAAACCACATTACCAATTGCATACTCAATGGCATGAATCATGCGCACTGGATAAAAACCAGCTAGTTCGAATTCACTGTCAGCTAATTCTGGTGCGATGCTGCCAATAATCTTTTGACGATCTTCATTGGTTGACTTCTTCCACCAAGGAATACCTTCATCGGCAACTGGCATAGTCACCTTGATTCGGCCATCCATTCGTTGCTGAATTACTAACTGGCCATTGTCGCCGGCATATCTAAAGAAGTAATTATCGGGTGATAATGCGACTGGGCGTTCGGTGAAGAAGGCCACCATCGGATGTGTGTATGGATGTTCAAAACATGGCACTCGTAGCTTTTCGCGAACAGTTGAAGATGAACCATCACAAGCAATAATCATATGTGCGCTGATTTGGACTTCATCGCCTTCGCGATTTGTGGCCAGAACATTTGTCACGCTTCCGTCAGTGACTTCAAGATCTTTAACTGAATAAGGTTGCAGAAGAACAAAGCTAGGGTCAGTTTTAGCAAAGTTCATAAAAGTTGGCGTGATTAATTCGTGATTCATCACTAAGAAGTATGGGTAAGGGATACCCATTTCGGTGTATTCAGCTGAAAGCAAAGTTTCACCATCGGAAGATCTAAATTGATGGCCGATTCGCTTAGTGGCACCTGCTGCAAAGAAATGTTCGAGGACTCCCCATTCGGCGATCGTTTCAACGTTAACTGGTGAAATGTGATCTCCACGTGAAGTATCTAGTGGGCCGCCAGTTCCTTGATCAATGCAGATAACTCGGTGGCCAGAGTTAACCAGGGCCGCACTCATGGCCGAGCCAGATACGCCACCACCGATAATTAAGATATCTGCAAACATTTTCATGTATTTATTTAAGCGGATTATTTAAGATCGGCAACATTTAAGAGGTGGGTTGACACTCACGCCAGCGTTAGAAATGGAACGCTATCTCTCGTTCTTGCCATCTTCGAATCCGCGAAGATACCCACGCCTTTCTGCCATTTCGGCTCCGAGCCCGAACATATCTTCTTCTGGTGGTCGCACGATAGCTCTAGCGCCATCACCATCTGCCAGCGTTACATATTGCGCTAATCCGCGCACCAAAACTACTGGAATCTGGTCTAACTTCCCTTTTACTAATTCAGCAGTGCTGGCAATTTCATCAGCAACAGCTGCTACTGACTGTTCAAGGGTGCGACCGGCAGCATCTTTCTGTCCGCGGTAATCAAGCAGTGTTGTTACGCCGGCAACACCAATTGCGTTATCAGTTAAGCCAAGACGCCAGGCGCGGCCCATCGTGTCAGTGATAATCACACCGATTGGTTGTGCCACTTTATGAAATTCAGCGCGTAACTTTCGAGCACTTACATCGCTATCAACTGGAAGTTTAAGAATCATTCCTTTAGGAGCATTAGATGCGTCAACACCGGCTGCAGCCATGATCAAACCGTGTTTAGTTTCGACAATTTTAGTAGTTCCACGTTGCGCAATTACGCGAACAGTTTCTTCATCAATAATTGCTTCGCGAGTTTGGCTCGGAACCATCTGTCCTTCAGCTTTACTAACTACTTTGCTGGTTACGACCAAGATGTCATGAGCTTGCAAGCCTGGGCCAGCGAGCACTGCTTTGAGAATTAAAGCTGCTAAATCATCTCCCGGGTTTATTTCTGGAATGCCAGCAATTGGATGAACGCTAAAGTCTTTTGTCATCGCACCATCGCCATCGCTCGAACCGCAATTTCCTTAGCTGCTAAATCATTGGTCATTAGCAATGGTGCACTCTCGCACTGAATTCCTAAATTTGAAATGGCCGACACTTGCTCATCATCACTATCGGCAATTAACCAAGCATCAAGTAAGTCGCCGTATTGAGCAGCAACGCTGGTCGCACTGGTTTCTAAGCCAAGTGCGGTCAAACATTTATCGGCCATTCC
>JBEINS010000081.1:0-5033 GCA_040377985.1 Candidatus Planktophila sp.
ACCCATTCGGTAACCAAGTTGCAACAACAGTCGTTACTGGTGAAAATCTCTGGAAAGCGCTAGAAAATGGTGTTGGCGGAAACTATCCTGGTGATGGTCGATTCCCACAAATTTCTGGCTTTAAGTTCACCTTTGATCCAACCAAGGCAATCGGAAGTCGCATCGTTTCGGTAACTAAGAACGATGGAACTGCAATTGCGAAGGATCAAACCGTTTACACCCTGACAACTCTTGACTTTATTATTTACGGTGGTGATGGATACCTCAATGTATTCTCACCAGCGAAAGCCAAGGTTATGGGCGCACTACTAGATGTATTCGTAGATGCACTCAAGGCTGATCTAGCTGCTGGAAAGGTCACTCAACTGCCAGCACTTGATGGTCGTGTTAAGAAAGTTTCTTAACAGTCAATAACTGATTAAAGATCAGGGGCGCATCCGATAAGGATGTGCCCCTGATCTTTTTTACGCGATAAACTCTGCATCTATGAGTCCGCAAGCGGAAAAACCCACAATTATTCTGGCTACCAGCAATGGCGTCGGAATGGGTCATCTTGCTCGTGCCAGCGCAATCGCCCTTGAACTAAAAGAGATTGCTAACCCAATTATTGTTTCAATGGCTGGCGGAGTTGCCGAAGTTCCTAATTTTGTTGGCGTTCGTTGTGAGTATATTCCAGGTCGCGATCGCGGCTGGATGCCGCGCAAACTTTGGGACGCTTACTTGCGCGATCGTTTACTTGCCCTAATTGAAGAAACCGATGCCCAAGTTTTATCTTTCGATGGCGTAGTTCCTTATCCAGGTGTAATCGGAGCTAAATTAAAGAAGAATGATTTAGCGCTAGTTTGGGTTCGTCGTGGTTTGTGGCAGAAGAAGCCACAAGGTTTAGCGCTAGGTCTGCAATCAATGATGATGGATGCAATTATCGAACCTGGTGATTTTGCTCGTGTTTATGATCATGGCCCAACTAAGAATCGCAAAGATGCCGTTGTGACTTCGGCTGTTTCGTTATACCAAGAGTCCACCGCACTTGATCGTGATGAAGCACGCATTGCCTTAGGCATTGATTTAAATCGGCCAGCCGTACTAGTTCAACTAGGTACTGGCGATAGCGATGTCAATGAAAAGATGACAGCGGCACTCAAAGGTTTAATTGGCTGGAAAGATTTACAAGTTGTCCTAACCAAAAAGCCAGTTGACGCTAATGGAAATTCACTAGTTCCAGAAGGCTTAGAGATTAAACAAGTTCGCTACTTCCCATTAGCTAAAGTTCTACATGCCTTCGATGCCGCAATCTGTGCAACTGGATATAACGGCGTACATGAACTTTTGCCCGCGCTGGTGCCAACAGTTTTTGTCTCAAATATTCGTGGTACGGATGATCAAGAAGCTCGCGCTCAGTGGTGCCACGATTTAGGTTATGCACTGCGAGCCGATCAGGCTGATTTAACAAACATCACCGAGACCGTGAAGCTATTGCAAGACCCGGAAGAACGAGCGCGATTACACCGCATGTGTAAGAAGTTACCTGAGGCAAATGGCGCCAAGGAAGCTGCACAGATTCTCTATGAAATGGCCACAATTAAGCATGGAGCTCAGCCTGCCTTTATCGCCAGAATGCGCTTAAAAGCGCGTGATTTTGGTTTAACCAGCTTTCGCCAATTGGCAAATGCGCTCTATCGTCAATTAGCTCTGGTCTATCGCAAGATAAATCCTCATATTGTGGTTCAGATCGTAAAGATCGACCCACCACATTTTGGCGATGAGACTGATCCGCAAACTATGCGTAAATTAATCAATGGCGATGTTCGCTACGAGCATTTAATTAGTGGGGCTTCCGATAGTTATCGACGTCGCCGCGATGAGATAGCATCTGCTGCATACGGCACCTTGCGACGTGTTGTTAATACTCAGAAAGAACCGCTATGAATATTCGTGGATTTGCAAAACGCAGTAAAGCCGGCAACTTAGCCTGGCGTATATTAATTGGCGTTCTCGGCGGAACAATTACAGTATTAGGTGCATTTGCTCTTGTTGCACCAGGCCCTGGTGTATTAATTTTACTTGCAGGTCTTGGAATCTTAGCCAGTGAATTTGCCTGGGCAAGCAGAGCAATGAGTAAAACTAAGACTATGGCACAAACTGCTGCTGATAAAGTTGGTATTCCAACCTGGGTTAAGTATTTGATCTTTGCTGGCGCAGCACTCTTTTCTATTTTTGCGATTATTTACTATTACATGACCAAGTAAGTACTATAAATATTTTCAAAGTGCACTTTTTGCTCCATTGATCTACAATTCTGAAAATGAGCGCAACTACTTCAACTCCAATTCATCCAGTACTAAGTAATCGACGCAGCCCAAGATCATTTGATGCCACGGCCACTATTTCTAATGAGGCGTTGGTTGCGATCTTAGAAGCAGCACGTTGGGCACCATCTGCTAACAATTTTCAGCCTTGGCGTTTTCACGTAGGCGTACGTGGCGATGAAGTATTTGATTCAATACTTTCCACATTAGTTCCGTTTAACCAAAGTTGGGCCAACCGTGCATCAGCTTTAGTTTTGGTTTCAATTGTTAATCAGAATGAAGATGGGACTCCCCGACCAATTTCAGGCTTTGATGCTGGATTAGCTGTTAGCCAACTGACTTTTGAAGCTCACAGTCGTGACCAAGTAGCCCACCAAATGGCTGGTTTTGATGCAGCGAAAGCAGCGCAAACTTTTGAGCTACCAACCCAAATCGCACCTATTGTTGTAATAGCCATTGGTACTCAGGGTCCGGCCGAACAACTCGAAGGTGTTCTACTTGAGCGTGAAAACGCACCACGTCAGCGTAAAGAGTTATCCGAAATTGTTTTAGCTGGGTTGCCTAACTAGAAGCGAGAACGGATCTCCCAGAGATCTACAAATACCGGATTAAATAAGGTGCTTGCTAAGTACTTAACCCCTGCCGAACCACCACTGCCCATTTTTGCACCAATCGTGCGTTCAACCATTTTCACATGGCGGTAGCGCCACTCTTGTAGTCCTTCGTCGATATCAAGCAAGCGCTCGCAAACAGATGCACTTTCGGGATCATTACGATGCACATCAAGTAAAACATCTTGCACTGCTGGATTAGCAACATAGGCAGCTGATTTATCGCGAGCCAGAACATCAGCTGGAATTACATGACCGCGCTTTGAGATATAAACAAGTAATGAATCCCAAACTGAATTGCGATTAGTAATTTCTGAAATATCACTTTGCACATTTGCTGGCAAATGCCCAGCCATTGCGCTATCGCGACGACCAAGGATTGCTTCGACTTTTCTAAATTGAGCAGATTGAAAACCACTAGATGAAGAAAGATAAGAACGGAAACTATTAAATTGCAGCGGTGTCATCGTTTCGAGAATATCAATCTGGGCAACACAAACCTTCATAATGGTGCGAATACGACCTAGTAGTGCAAGTGAGCGATGTGTATCGCCGGCCTCTAATGCAACTTGCGCAGCTAAGAACTCATGAATTAATTGCTTAAACCAAAGTTCATAACTCTGATGAATAACAATAAATAGCATCTCATCATGCTCTGGGCCATCTGACAGGGGTCTCTGCAAACTAAGTAGTTCATCTATGGCTAGATAAGAAGTGTAGGTAAGTGCTGGATCTTCCTGGTTTTCGCTCATGTAACTCTCGAATCTGATTTTTCGATCTTTTCATATTGGCGGGTAGTTACTAGATCGCGAATACGCTGAAAACCATCCCAAATTTCCACATAAGAGGTGGGTAATGGCGAGATAGCTAAACGAATTGAATCTGGAGTGCGATAGTCCGGAATCACGTTGGCGAACTGGCGAAGAGCGACACAGATACGAGCAGCATCTGGGTGACCGATTGAAATATGACCACCACGTTCTTTTGCATCTCGCGAAGTCAGCAGCGTGAAGCCAAGGTCAGCCAACCAAGCGTCGTATAGCTCGATCATCATTTGAGTTCCGGTGGCACACTTATGTGAAATCTCAGTTATGCCGGCCGCTTCAATAATTGAGAACGCACTCTTAATGCAGCGCAATCCGATTAAAGATGGGCTCGCGATTTGAAACCCACGAATACCTTCGGCGCGTTCAAATACTGGTCCCATGCCAAATTGATCAGCTTGTGAAAACCAACCTTGAATTGGAACTTGAAGTTCAGCTTGAACGCGCTTGTTTACATATAACCAAGCTGGTGCACCTGGGCCGGAGTTACCGTACTTGTATGTGCAACCCACGGCAATATCAACGCCGTTAGCATCAAAGTTCATTTCAATTGCACCAACTGCGTGGCTAGCATCCCAAAGTAGGAATGCCCCAAAGCTACGAACTAAATCAGTTAAAGATTTAATGTCGTTGCGCGCACCTGATCGATATTGAATTACTTCTAACGTTACTAGTGCTACATCATCAGATAGATATGGTTTTAAAATATCAACGGTGATTAATTCATTCTCGGCAATTTTAGGATCTTCGTTATCGATAATTACTAAGTTCAAACCAAATTGCTTTGCGATGCCATCTAAAATATAACGATCGGTTGGAAAATTAGCAGCATCAGTAATAATTGTTTTACGACCAGGACGGGCATGAATGGCAGCTAAACAGAGCTGATAGAAATTAACCGAAGTCGTATCGCATGCAAGAACTTGCCCAGTAGCAGCACCTAAAGTCGCACGACCAATGAGATCGCCAGTTGGCTGAGCCTCATCAACCCAATGGCCCCAGCCACTTACTACTTCGGGCCCCCACTCTTTAGTTAAAAACTCATTAACTGCCACAACAGTGTCATGTGGCAAACGGCCCAGTGAATTTCCATCCAAATAACACATATCTGGGTCGGTAATCACATATCGCTCTTTGAAATGGCGTAGCGGGTCTTTGGCATCTAGTGCTAATGCATATTCTCGGTCAGTAACCTTCATGCCGTAAAGGTACGCTTTCCCCCTATGGCACGCAATCTTGTTAACGTCGAAAGCGTCAACAAAGCCTTTGATATCAAGCAATTACTAGTTGGC
>JBEINS010000067.1:0-5923 GCA_040377985.1 Candidatus Planktophila sp.
CGACATCTCGGACCACAACCGAGTGCTCTACCAGCTGAGCTACGCCCACCATGTGAGGGAAATTCTACCTGTTAATTACTTGTACTGGCTTCGCCTGCTTGAGCCTGATTTACCGGAAGTGGCGCTCCTGCGATGAGGAAGTTGCTGCGGTAGTGGGCAAGTTCGGCGATGGAATCTTGGATATCGCCCAGGGCACGATGGTTACCAGTCTTGGCAGGGGAGTTGAAATAAACCTTGGCATTCCAACGGCGAGCCAGTTCTTTAACGGAAGAAACATCGATGGTGCGATAGTGCAGGTAGTCATTAAGGCGCGGCATATCGCGAGCAATAAAGGATCGATCAACGCTTACTGAATTCCCGGCCAGGGGAGACTTGCCCGCAACCGTGCTGGCTGATTCGAGATATTTAATAATTGCATCTTCGGCTGCTGATACTGAGATGCCAGTTGGGATCTCAGTGATTAGGCCTGAGTTGGTGTGCATCTGGGTAACGAATTCATTCATGCCAGCTAGTTGCTCAGGCTTTGCAGCAATGACTAGATCGATGCCTTCACCTATTACATTGAGTTCAGAGTCAGTGACTAAGACTGCGATCTCGACCAGGACATCTTTTTCTAGGTCCAGACCGGTCATTTCGCAGTCGATCCAGATCAGATTTGGTTGCTCGTTAGCCATTGGGCAACCTTAAAGCAGGCTAGGGGACAAGCGGTAATTTCACCTTTCGTTCACCTTGTGTTCACCTTTGATCTGCCTCAATTAACCCGCTTAATAGCAAGATTCGCAACGTGACTGACACTCAAATACCAGCCCGCAGAGAGCTTGTAACTAAGCCTCGACGCTCTGATCAATTATTCCGAATAATCGTAACTACCGGCGGAATGTCTTCGCTGATTATTCTCGGATTGATTTTTGCGTTTTTAGCTTATCGTGGTCTTGGCGTTCTTAGAGTTGAGGGATTTGGATTTCTTACAAATTCTGATTGGTCGGTAGTGGAAGACGAGAATTCAAATATCGTTTCGCAGGATTACGGACTTGCTGCGATGCTCATCGGAACCATCCTGTCAGCAACTATCGCGGTTTTGGTTGGTGTTCCAATCGCAGTGCTAAGTGCACTCTTCCTAGAATTTTATTCCGGTCGCAAGATACGTAATATCTTGATTGGCTTGATCGACTTAATGGCAGCGTTCCCCTCAATTCTCTTTGGCCTTTGGGGTTTCTTAATTCTAATGCCGAGTGCTGAATATTGGGCGAAGTTGCTTAATAAGTATTTAGGATGGATTCCTGTTTTTGATGTGCCGGTTCCATTCTTTACTCGCTCACCATTTATCGCTGGCTTGGTGCTCGCGATCATGATTATTCCGATCTGTACTTCAATTTCCCGAGAAGTTTTTTCTCAGACACCACTTGATCGTATTCAAGCCGCATACGCTCTCGGGGCAACTCGCTTTTCAATGATTAAAGCAGTTGTTATTCCATTTGGTCGCGGTGGCATTGTTGGTGGCGCCATGTTGGGACTTGGCCGCGCAATGGGTGAAACCGTTGCGGTTTACACAGTTCTAAACGTTGTTTACCAAGTTAACTGGCAAGTTTTATTCGGCGCTGGTGGAAACATTGCAACTCTGATTATTCTGAAATTTGGTGAAGCTGATCGTGAAGAAATTAACGCGTTAATGGCGGCCGGTCTAGTTCTCTTCGTGCTAACTCTGGTTGTCAACGGTGTCGCAAATATTTTGGTTAGCCGTCTCGGAAAGGTGGGACGTTAATTGACTACTGTAATGATTAAGCCAGGTACACCTTGGGAGCCAACGGCTAAAGAACGTGGTCAAAAGGCCCTTAATTTGTTGATCGCCGTGGCAATCTCTTTGGTTTTACTATTTGTAACTGGTTTAAACGGCAAACTTGGTTGGGTTGCAGCTTTCTTCTTCTCATATGTTTCAGTTTCATTTATTGCCGAGTATCGCCGTGCTGGAAAACCTGCTGCGCAAGATAGTTTGTTAACGAGTATCTCTCGCTTTGCGATTTTCTTAGCAATCATTCCAATTGTCAGTATTTTGGCAACCGTTATAAGTAAAGGTTGGCGTGGGCTTCACTGGGGTCTCTTAACTCAAGACATGTCTGAAGCAACAGTTAACAGTCCGATTCAACAAGGCGGCATGCAGGCAGCCATTGTCGGAACCCTGATTATGGTTGGGCTCGCTCTATTGTTCACGCTTCCAATTGCAATTTTGACTGCGCTTTATTTGACTGAAATTAAAGGTAAATTTGCCAGACCAATTCGTTTCTTAGTTCAAGCGATGTCAGGTGTTCCTTCAATCGTTGCTGGATTGTTTATTCTCTCGAGTATCGTTTACCCGGTTACCGGAGAACGTTCGGGGCTAATGGGCGCTCTAGCGCTTTCTATTTTGATGATTCCAACAGTGGCCCGAACAGCTGAAGAAGTTTTGCTGCTGATCCCAAATGATCTACGCGAAGCTGGATTAGCTTTAGGTGCTACCCAGTGGCGCACAGTTGCAATGGTGGTTGTGCCGGCCGTTAAGAGTGGTTTAGTAACTGCCATCATTCTTGGTGTTGCTCGCGTTATCGGTGAGACTGCGCCAATTCTTCTGGTTTCTGGCGGTGGAGATGCAACAAACTTCAATCCGGTTTCCGGGCCAATGGGTTCCATTCCATTCTATGTTTGGAATGCTTTCCTCTTAGGCGGCAGCGAAGAATCTACTCAACGTACTTGGGCTGGCTTGCTTGTGCTGCTGCTTTGGGTACTCATACTATTTACTATCGCTCGCTACATTTCCTCAAGATCACAGAAACGGTAGATGCCAAAATGACTAATAATGATGATTTGGCACAAAACGCAAATTTAGAACCAAAACCAGGAGAGAAGAAGGAAATGAAGACACAGACAACACCTCACTCACTTGCCGATGTTGCTTCTTCGCGCGAAGTTAAGCAGCCTGGCACCATGCCTCTAGGTTCTGGTCTTGAAGCACGTGGCGTGCATGCTTGGTTTGGCGCAAAGCATGTGCTGAAAGATGTGACTCTTGATTTTGCGGCCGGCACTGTGACTGCGCTGATCGGGCCATCTGGTTGCGGTAAATCAACTTTCCTGCGCACTCTAAATCGCATGCATGAATTTATTCCAACTGCCGGCCTAGCCGGTGAAGTTCTGCTGGGCGGTAAAGATATTTATGCCTCAGGAACAGATGTGACCAAGATTCGTCTTCGAATCGGAATGGTTTTCCAAAAGCCAAATCCATTCCCATCAATGACTATCGGGCAAAATGTTCTATCGGGTATCAAACTTGCACAACTTAAGGTTTCAAATACCGATGATCTACTTGAAGAGTGCTTAACCCGAGCCGGTTTATGGGAAGAAGCTAAAGATCGCCTAAACGAGCACGCCAGTGCACTCTCTGGTGGACAACAACAACGTTTATGTATTGCGCGATCATTGGCAGTTCGACCAGAAGTATTGCTAATGGATGAGCCATGTTCAGCTCTTGATCCAGGTTCAACATTTCGTATCGAACAGACCATCTCTGAGCTTTCACAGACCATGACCATCGTGATTGTGACTCACAATATGCAGCAGGCAGCCCGAGTCTCTGATTACTCTGCATTTATGCTCTCAGATGGTGGCCCAGGTGAATTAATCGAAGTGGCGCCAACTACTGAGCTCTTCTCTCGACCACGAGATAAGCGCACAGAGGATTACGTTACTGGCCGTTTCGGCTAAAAGCCGTACGACTGCTATTAGGCAGAGGTTCAACTGTTGTTCACCAAAATTTAGGCCTCTAGTCGATCCATTTGGATACTTTCCACACCTCACGCAAGGTGAGCCCCAATAGGGAAGTATCTGAAAGGTAGAGAATGAAACTCTCTAAGAAACTCGGAGTTATCGCACTGATCTCCGGTCTAATGATTAGCACAGCTCCATCAGCAATGGCAGTCGACTTAGTCGGCCAAGGAGCATCCTTCCCAGCTCTTTTAATTGAAGAATGTAAAGTAGTTTTCAGCAAGACAACAGGTCACTCACTTACATACGCAGCAACTGGTTCAGGAACTGGCCGCGATGGTTCAGATAAGCAACTAGGACAGATTTGGTTCTCAGATACTGCTCACACAGGTTCAACTGCTCGTCCAACATTGATTCACATTCCAGCAGCAGCTGCACCAATTGCAATTCTGCATAACTTGCCTGCCAAGACTCAACTTTATTTATCTCCAGAAACAACTGCAAAGATTTTCGCTGGCACAATCACAAAGTGGAACGATCCAGCGATTGCTGCTGATAATAATCGCACTGTAACAACAGTTGTTTACAAGAAGGACAGCAAAGGCGATGTTGTTAAGGATAAGTCAGGAAATCCAGTAGTACTACGCAAGGCTACAAAGAAGATTTCTTACACACTTCCAAACCAATCAATCAAGGTAATTTACCGTGCAGACAAGTCAGGCACTTCAGGTAACTTCACAGCTTGGCTTTCAGGCGTTACTCCAACACTTTGGAACAAGCCAAAGAACGACACTTTCGTAACTGCATTCCCAGGAAACATCAATGATGCCGGCAATATCGGTCGCATTGTTGGCGCAAACTTCTCAGCTGGTGTTTCACAACTAGCTGCAGCTACAAAGTATTCAATTACTTTTGCAGAAGTTTCATACGGAACTAAGTACGGTCTAAAGTCAGCTGCAATCGGAAATGCTTCAGGTAACTTTGCTCTTCCAACTGGCGATGCAACAGCTGCCTTCCTTGGTTCAGCAACAGTTGACTCAAAGGGTATTTTCAAGTTCGACTACAACACAAAAGAAGCCGGTGCTTACACACTAGGCATCATCACCTACATGCTTGGTGATTCAGACTATAAGGATAAGGCTGCTCTTCCAGCAATTAAGGCTTGGGCTAACCTCATCACATCTCCAGCATGTACTGATCTAGCGCCAGACTTCATCGCAATCACTGGCACTCTGAAGAAGTATTCAGATGCTGCGATCGCAAAGCTAGGTTAATAAATCTAAAACACCTCCTCTAGGGTGAACGAAGGGCCGGCACAATGTGCCGGCCCTTCGTCTTTCTAATTCTCTAGGGACTTATTGCAATAAAGAAAATGCGCGCCTGGCAGGAATCGAACCTGCGACAACCCGCTTAGAAGGCGGGTGCTCTATCCGACTGAGCTACAGGCGCATTTAATCACACTTATTACCTGTCAGAGTCTACCGAAGTTAAACGATAGGGTTTCGTCTTATGGCTGAGTTCATTTATACGATGAAAAAGGCGCGTAAAGCGCATGGCGAGAAGGTAATTCTCGACGACGTTACCTTGATGTTTTATCCAGGTGCCAAGATCGGCGTGGTTGGTCCAAACGGTGCTGGTAAGTCAACGGTGCTACAAATCATGGCCGGCCTACAGCAGCCTTCTAACGGCGAGGCATACCTAACTCCTGGTTTCACGGTGGGCATCTTGCTGCAAGAGCCAATCCTTGATGAAACTAAAAATGTTATTGATAACGTCAAAGAGGGCGTGGCCGAAACAGTTTCAATGCTTAAGCGATTTGATGAAATCTCGGAAGAGATGGCTAACCCTGATGCTGACTACGACAAGTTATTAGCTGAGATGGGCGATCTGCAAGAAAAGCTTGATCACCGAAACGCATGGGAACTTGATTCGCAGTTAGAGCAAGCAATGGATGCCCTTCGTTGCCCGCCAGCAGATGCTGATGTTTCTGTTTTATCTGGTGGTGAAAAACGTCGCGTGGCGCTTTGTAAGTTGTTGTTGCAGGCACCAGATCTATTGCTTCTTGATGAGCCTACTAACCACTTAGATGCCGAATCTGTACTTTGGTTAGAGCAACATTTAAATAAGTACCCTGGCGCAGTTGTAGCGATTACGCACGATAGATATTTCCTCGACAATGTCGCGCAGTGGA
>JBEINS010000033.1:0-8390 GCA_040377985.1 Candidatus Planktophila sp.
CAGGCTTTTCAGTACCCTTCATAATTCCTGGGTGTAGTTTGAATTGGTTACGAACTTCCATAACTACCGCACCAGCTGCGCGAGATACTGCATTAACTGCTAGGCCTGAGAACAGGAATACCACTGCAGCACCAATAATTAGACCTACCAAGTTGCGTGGATCTGCAACATCGAGAATGCCTTGGAATTGCAGATTTGTAACTAGATCTACGGTTGTAGAACCAGCTTCAATTACTGCCAACTTAATTGCATCAGTAAAGGCACCGAATAGCGCAGTTGCTGCAAGTACAGCTGTTGCGATCGCGATTCCCTTAGTAATTGCCTTTGTCGTGTTTCCAACTGCATCAAGTGAAGTAAGAATCTGTGCGCCTTCGCCCTTAACATCGCCAGACATTTCAGCAATGCCTTGTGCGTTATCTGAGATCGGACCGAAGGTATCCATTGCCACGATTACACCAACAGTTGTTAGCAAACCAGTTCCAGCCAAAGCGATCGCAAGAAGTGAAAGCACGATTGAACCGCCGCCCAACATGAAGGCACCGAATACTGCCGCTGCAATTAGCAACGCACTGTAAACAGCTGACTCGAAACCAATCGAAATACCAGCCAAAATAACGGTTGCGGCGCCTGTTTGTGATGAAGCAGCAACGTCATTAACTGGACGCTTTCCAACTTCAGTGAAGTAGCCAGTTAGTAATTGAATTGCAGCAGCTAAACCAATACCGATTAGAACTGCACCAATTGCCAAGATGCGAGGGTTGGTATCACCGAACTCGCTAATTCTTTCAGGAGTTAGACCAAGTAACTTGCTGAAGCTATCTGGCAAATAAGTAAATGTTGCAAGCGCTGTAAGCACTGCGCTGATGATTGCAGATAGGAAGAATGAGCGGTTGATTGCAGTCATTGCGTTCTTATCTGAGGGGCGCAAGCGAGTAAGGAAGATTCCGATTACTGCAGTGACAATACCGATTGCTGGAACGATCAATGGATAAACCAAACCGGCGTTACCGAATCCGGCTTTTCCAAGAATTAGCGCAGCAACAAGTGTTACGGCATAAGACTCGAATAAGTCAGCCGCCATGCCAGCACAGTCACCAACATTGTCGCCTACGTTATCTGCAATAGTTGCAGGGTTACGTGGGTCATCTTCTGGAATACCTTTTTCAACTTTACCTACTAGGTCAGCGCCAACGTCAGCTGCCTTTGTGAAGATACCGCCGCCAACGCGCATAAACATCGCGAGCATTGCAGCACCAAAACCAAAACCTTCCAGAACTGCTGGGGCTTGTTCGCGGTAGATAATCACAACAAGGGAAGCACCAACTAAACCAAGACCAACAGTTGTCATGCCAACAACACCACCGGTGCGGAACGCAATCTGCACTGCGCGCTCGGCATCCTTCTGACGAGCAGCTTCAGCAACGCGCACATTTGCGCGAACCGCTAGCCACATACCGTTGTATCCAACTAGCGCACTAAATGCTGCGCCAAGTAAGAAGAAGATTGAGCGACCGATTCGAATATCAGTATCTCCTGGGAGTATGAAAAGTAGAACGAAAACAATCGCTACGAAGTAGGAAAGGGTGCGGAACTGTCGAGCTAAATAAGCTGCGGCTCCTTCTTGAACTGCACCTGCGATTTCCTTCATCTTTTCGGTGCCTTCACCCTGCGCCAAAACTTGAGCACGAAGCGCATATGCGATTCCAAGTGCCACAAGTGAGATGGCTAGAACTACATATACATAGGTGAGGTTATTTCCGGTTACTTGCACGAGTGAGGCGTTTGCCCGCATCTTGTCTCCTCCGTTGGAGAGTCAGGGGGCGCTGATTGCCCACAAAGTTGCCTGAGTTTACGCATAACCCCCTATTGATTGGCAAATACACCTATCTATTGGGTGAGATTTACTCTACTAAGCGAAACTATTGGAACAAGGCTGGCAACCGACTAGGGTCTTTTCCTATGGATATTGGAACGCTCTTTCATGCAAAATCGATCGTGGCCGATCTGGGCTTAATTGGCATCTTGGCCATCCTTTTTGCCGAAACTGGCCTACTAGTTGGGTTGGCATTTCCAGGTGACTCGCTACTTTTCATTGCCGGGCTAGCAGCATCAGGTTCAGCACCGGCACTTCTCGGCGGAGTTCAATTATCTCCGCTTGCTCTATTTATTGGCGCACCGCTAGCCGCAATCACGGGCTCGCAACTTGGACACTTCATCGGCGCCAAATATGGGCGCAAATTATTTGATCGTAAAGACGGTCGCTTCTTCACTCAAGCTAGAGTCGTGTCGACGGAAAAGTGGCTGGGTAAATATGGGATTGGTAAAGCAATTATTTTGGCCCGCTTCATTCCCTTTATTCGCACCTTGATCAACCCAATGTGTGGTGTTATAGGTATTCCGGCTCGCAAATTTTTCTTCTGGAATGTGATCGGTGCAATTATCTGGACCGATGGCGTGACCGCACTTGGTTATATTTTGTGAAATAAACTAGAAGGTTCGGTAGATAAATATCTACTTCCAATAATTGGCTTAATTGTTATTGCTAGCTTGGCGCCTATCGCACTTGAAGTTATTCGCGAAATGCGAACCAAGCGCCACTTGAGTTAACTTAAAGACCAAGGTCCGCTAACTGATAAGCAGCGCGATACTCAAAGCCAGCTTCATCAATTTTTGGTTTTGCGCCGCGTTCAACAATAACTGCAACGCCGACGACAATTGCGCCAGCTTCTTGTAGCGCTTCAACTGCAGTTAATACTGAACCGCCGGTAGTCGAAGTATCTTCTACCGCTAACACGCGACGGCCTTTTACATCTGGTCCTTCAATGCGACGTTGTAACCCGTGTGCTTTTTCGGCTTTACGAACTACGAATGAATCTAACTTGCGACCTTGTTGCGCCGCAACATGCATCATCGCAGTTGCTACTGGATCAGCGCCAAGAGTTAAACCGCCAACTGCTTCGTATTCCAAATCTTTAGTTAGTTCAAGCATCACAGCACCGACCAGTGGAGCAGCAACCGCGTCGAGGGTCACACGGCGCAAATCAACGTAGTAATCGGCTTCTTTTCCAGACGACAAAATCACTTTGCCGTGCACAACAGCCTTGTTCAGGATCTCTTCTCGGAGAATTTCGTGTGAGTTCATGTCTGTACCTTACCTAACTGCTTGAAATCACCTACATTTGCCGTTATGGAAACCGACCGCCTAGAGATCTCACGGCTTTATCACCGCTTTGGTTTTGGCCCACGCCCTGGTGAATTTAAAGCTGCTTTAGCCAATGGTCTAAGTGCTACAAAAACCGCACTTTTGAGCGTACCTGCCGTTGATTCAGGGGCTGCTCAAGTAGCTGAACCAAATATCACAAATTTAGGTGTTCGCCCTGACCAAAAAACAAATGCGTTGATTGAATTCAATATTGCACTTCGTCAGCAGATTAAAGATCTGCCGCTTTGGTGGCTTGATCGTATGGCTCTTTCAGACAACGCGCTTACCGAACGTATGACTTGGTTCTGGCATGGACATTGGGCAACTGCAATCGGAAAATTAAATCATGCTTACCCGATGTATTTGCAGAACCAAACGTTGCGTAAGTATGCACTCGGCAATTTTGGTGAGATGACCTCTGCTATGTTAAATGATGGCGCGCTACAGTTTTGGTTAGATGGTGGAGAAAATACTGCGAAATCTCCTAATGAAAATTTAGCTCGAGAGTTGATGGAGTTATTTACCCTTGGAGTTAATCGATATACCGAAACAGATGTACGTGAACTATCACGAGCGCTTACCGGATATCAGATTGAACGCTCTTCTGGAAAAGTAACTTTCAATGCCAAGAGATACGACCCAAATATTAAAACTATTTTGGGTTCTTCAACAACTTTCAATGGAACTAGCGCCACAGCACATTTAGTTGCTCAGAAAGATAACGCCAAGTTTATCTCTGAAAGATTTTGGTTTCGTTTTATTTCTAGTCAGGTAGAGTTGCCAAGTGATAATTCTTTAGAAAAGTCGTTTGAATCCCGTGATATTCGTAAATTAGTTACCGCACTAACTGATTCACAGATTTTAAGTAATCCAAGTTATTCAATTGTTAAAGCCCCAGTTGAATGGTTTGTTGGTGTTGCCAGATACTTAAAGCTAACGCCATCTGCTTTAAAGACACCCGCACAATTGTTGGCCTACTTAGATAAGTTGGCTCAAGTTCCTTTTAACCCGCCTAATGTTGGCGGCTGGCCAACAGATGAATCTTGGTTGAGTTCAGCTAGTGCCCAATCTCGAATTCAATTCGCATCTTGGCTGATAAAACAGGCGGATTTAAGTGCTTTAACAGCGATCGCACCTAATAAGCGAGTTGCTTGGCTGCAAGATGAATTAGGTATTTTGGCATTTAGTAATCGCACGCGGTTAGCTCTAGATGGCGTCAAAACAAGTCCTGCTCAATTACTGCAATTAGCAATTTGCAGTCCGGAATATGTAGTTAGCGCATAGGAGGCGGCCAATGGATACTTTAAGTAGACGTAAGTTCTTACAACTTTCTGGTGCTGCCGCAGTTGGTGCAGCTGCCCCATTGTTAACTATGGAAGATATTGCCCACGCTGCCCAAACTCGACCACTTCCGTTGGGCACGCCAATTTTAATTATGGTTACTCTTTATGGCGGCAACGATGGACTGAATACCGTTGTTCCGTATACCGATCCGCTTTACTTTTCAATGCGACCAGATATTTCATATGCGCCAGAAAAAGTTTTAAAGTTAGATGATCAATTAGGTTTAAACCCAGCTATGACCGGGATTAAAACTATGTGGGATCAGAAGAAAGTTGCGATTGTCCGCGGCGTTGGTTATCCGAAACCTGATCGTTCTCATTTCACATCTATGGCAATTTGGCAAAGCGGTGCTCCTGTTGCGCGCTTAAGCAGTGGTTGGTTAGGACGTTGGGTTGAATCACAAGAAGTAGATCCAATGTTGGCAATTAGTTTGGGTTCAGTATTGCCACCACTTCTAGCGGGCGATAAGCGATCAGGTTCTGCGCTACCGCTTGGTGGATTAGTAATTCCTACCGGCACATTTGCCAAAGATTGTCAGAAGCTTGCCAAGGCTGCATCAACTGATAACAAACTTATGGCAGCTGCAGCCACCTCAATGCGCACATTATTTAGCGTTTCAAATACGGTAACGCCAGTACTTAAGATGCCAGCACCTGTTGCCGATGACCTGCCAACTGTAAATGGTGGCAATGCTGGCGGAGATTCCAATTTAGCGCAGCAATTAGATGTGGTCGCCAAACTCATTGCGGCAGGCTCGCCAACGCGGGTTTGGTCGGTTTCTCTTGGAGGTTTTGATACCCACGCAAATGAAGCAAATGCCCAAGCTGAATTACTCGGCACGGTATCGACTGCACTTTCTAGATTTACCAGTCAGATGAAAAATACTTCGCGCGGTAAAGATATTGTCATGATGGTTTACTCCGAATTTGGTCGTCGTGTTAAAGGAAATGCTTCTCAAGGTACCGATCACGGTACTGCTGGCCCGGTATTTCTCATTGGTGATCGCGTCAAGGGTGGCTTCTATGGTGATCAGCCATCGCTATCAAAGTTAATCAATGGTGACTTAGCTGTAACTACAGATTTCCGAGATATTTATGCAGCGGTGCTAGAGGATGTTTTGAAGACACCTGGTGAAAAAATATTATCCGGCTGGAAAAGCAAAGGCCAATACTTCTAATTACTTCTCTTCTTCATAGAGAATTACTGGTTGTTTTTTGCGAACGGCTAAACCCTTGGGTGGATTTGCTTCAATGAGCGCGTCGACTTCAATACGGAGCTTTGCGACTTCTAGCGCCATGTTGGCCATCGCTGATTCGAGTTCAATAATTCGCTTAATGCCGGCATGATTAATGCCTTCACCAACTAAACGTTGAACCATTCGAAGGGATGCAATATCGCGCAACGAATATCTACGGTTGCGACCACTAGTTCGATCAGGTGAAACTAAACCCATTCGATCATATTGACGTAGTGTTTGCGGATGCATGCCAGATAATTCGGCAGCTACCGAAATTACATAAACGCCGGCATCGTCATCTGGTTGATTCTTATCTGTTTCTATGTTCATGAATTCGCCTTACTGTTAAATTCAGCTCGCACATCTTCGCCTTCAGTTGCATTGGCAAAGTTCTTCAGGGCATCCTCTGCTTTTTGATCCAGGCGTTTTGGCACTTGAACTTCAACGGTAACTAATAAATCTCCAGTTGCGCCAGCTTTAGTAACTCCGCGGCCTTTTACGCGTAAAACACGGCCATTTGAGGTGCCTGGCGCTAAGCGCACAGTTACATCATCGCCAGTAAGAGTTGGAACTTTAATATCTGCGCCAAGGGCAGCTTCGGGAAACGTAACTGGCAGAGTGATCGTTAAGTTCTCACCTTTGCGAGCAAAAACAGAATGTGGCTTTACGTGTAATAAAATAAATAGATCCCCGGGTCCAGCTTCACCTGGTGCGCCTTTGCCCTTAACGCGAATCTTTGCTCCATCATTAACCCCAACCGGAACTCGAGCGGTGATGTTTTGGGCTGGTCCACCATCGGTAGAAAGTCGAAGATCTAGCGTGGTTCCGAAAATAGATTCTTTGAAAGTAATTGTGGCTTCAGTTTGTAGATCTTGACCTTTGCGAGGGCCACGACGGCCGCCACCAAAGAGATTCGCAAAAATATCTTGTGGATTTCCGCCACCGAAAATGTCTCCAAAATCGCCACCTTGGTAATTGCCACCCATTGGGGCACGCATGCCACCTTTTTCATACAGTGAACGAGCTTCGTCGTATTCAGCACGCTTTTTATCATCACCCAGAATGTCATAAGCCTCAGATACAGCCTTGAACTGTTCTTCGAGTTTTACATCGCCTTTGTTTTTATCTGGGTGTAGTTCGCGAGCTAGAGAGCGATACTTCTTTTTAATTTCGTCTGCAGGTGCGTTCTTTGATACGCCCAGGATTTTATAGAAATCCTTCTCGTATAAATCACGCGCTGCCATTGGTTACTCTCCTGCTGGATCTGTTACTGCGACGCTGGCTGGACGCAAAATACGATCTTTGAACTTATATCCAGGCTGCAGAATCTTGCTTGCAGTAGGTACTGAAACATCGGTAGAAGTTTCATGCATTAGCGCATCATGAATCTGCGGATCAAATTCGGTACCGGCTTCGCCAAACTTTTCCAAGCCGATACGTGAAGTTATTGAAGCCAATTGATCGGCAATAGCCTTAAATCCACCGGTTAACTCTTCATGCTCAGCTGCTCTATCAAGCCCGTCTAATAGGGGTAATAGCTCATTTAATACTGATGCAATTGCGATTTCGGAAGCAACTGCGCGATCTCGCTCAACTCGCTTACGGTAATTGGCATATTCAGCTTGCAGGCGTTGTAAGTCAGCAGTCATCACAGCAAGCGGGTCAATTTCTTGACCCGCCTCTGGATGTTCAAAACCAACTTCTTCTAAAGCCGGCTCGATATTCTCTTGAGTTTCTGAAGTCAATTACTTTCCTTCATCGACAATCTCGGCATCTTCTACGCCATCTTCATTCGGTGTTGAATCACCTTGGGTTGCAGCTGTTGCTGCATAAAGTGCGGCGCCTAGTGATTGGCTGACGGTTGCAACTTTTTCAGTTGCCGCCTTGATTGCTTCAAGATCATTACCTTCAAGAGCACTCTTAAGTACAGCAAGTTCGGTTTCGGTCTCAGCTTTCTTCTCGGCAGCTTCGCCTTCAGTGAACTTATCTTCATTATCTTTTAAGAACTTCTCGGTTTGGTAAAGAAGTGAATCTCCATTGTTGCGGATCTCAGCTTCTTCTTTGCGCTTACGATCTTCTTCGGCGTGTGATTCCGCATCCTTCATCATGCGATCAATCTCTTCTTTAGAAAGAGATGAACCGCCAGTGATAGTCATCTTCTGTTCTTTGCCGGTACCAAGATCTTTGGCTGATACATGCACGATGCCGTTAGCATCAATGTCGAAAGCAACTTCAATCTGTGGGACTCCGCGTGGTGCAGGTGGTAGACCAGTTAGTTCGAACATGCCGAGCTTCTTGTTATAAGCCGCCATTTCGCGCTCACCCTGGAATACCTGAATCTGAACTGCTGGTTGATTGTCATCAGCTGTTGTAAAGATTTCGCTGCGCTTGGTTGGGATAGTTGTATTGCGCTCGATCAACTTAGTCATAACACCACCCTTGGTTTCAATACCAAGTGAAAGTGGTGTTACATCCAGTAGGAGAACATCCTTTACTTCACCCTTTAGAACACCGGCTTGAAGTGATGCGCCAACGGCCACTACTTCATCAGGATTTACGCCCTTATTTGGCTCTTTTCCGCCAGTTAGCTCTTTAACAAGTTCCACA
>JBEINS010000182.1:0-2104 GCA_040377985.1 Candidatus Planktophila sp.
CCAGTTGCGCTGCATCATTAGAACTTTCTCGGGCCACTTGCCTTCAAGTTGTTCCATGTCATCAAGCAAACGATCAGCGTAATCAGTGATCTTGAAATACCACTGGTTTAACTTCTTCTTGGTTACTGCATTGTCGCAACGTTCACACAAACCAGCAACAACTTGTTCGTTAGCTAAAACTGTTTGGCAATCTGGACACCAGTTAACGGCTGAATCTTTACGGTAGGCCAAACCGCGTTCGTGAAGCTGTAAGAACAACCATTGATTCCATTTGTAGTACTCGGGGTCGCAAGTATTAAAAACTCGATCCCAATCGAACGAACACGCAAAGCGACGCATCGATGCTTTCTGCACTGCGATGTTTTCGTAAGTCCAAATCTTCGGATCTTCATTGCGCTTGATTGCGGCATTTTCAGCGGGCAGACCAAAAGCATCCCAACCAATTGGGTGCATAACATTGAAACCTTTTTGCGCCCAATAACGAGCAATTACATCGCCTAGCGCGTATGCCTCGGCATGGCCCATATGTAAATCGCCCGATGGATACGGGAACATATCGAGTACGTATTTCTTGGGGCGGGGATCATCGGCTCGGCCAGATTTAAATGGTTCGATTTTGTCCCAGACTGGTAGCCACTTTTCTTGCACATAGGCGAAGTCATACGCCGCATGCTCGCGTTCAGTGGTCATTAACTTAGTTTAACGGGCTTTAGCCCCAAGTAATGCCAGTGAGTTCTTCGCTTACCGCCCATAAATTGGCCGCTAACTCTTGGTCATATGCGATGCCGGCGGCACGAGTTAGCTTTGGGAAACCGCGCATTTCCATCAAGCCATCGGGGCCAATATATGACGCACCAACTAACGGTGAATGGGTTGCAGCACAAAGTGTTGGAAGTGCGCCGCGGCTAGCACTTTGTGCAATTACCGCATTAGCTGCAGCGGTTACTCGAGCCTCAGCCGTTGCACCGCGCATCGCAGGGCTAACGTTTTGTAAGTTGGTATTGCTATAGCCCGGATGCACTGCATAGGCACTAAAACGCCAATTATTTTTCATAATGCGACGTTGCAGTTCATTTGTGAAAAGCAAGTTAGCTAACTTGCTGTCGCCATAGGCACCCCAAGGTTTGTAAGCGCCAACACCTTTTGCCCGTCTTAGGATTTCTTCTTTACTGCCATCGCCGAAGTTTCCTAAGCGATGTGCTTGGCTAGAAACAGTAACAACACGATCAGTTACTTTGGAATGCAATAAGCCGGCGAGAGCGAAGTGACCTAAGTGATTTGTGCCAAGTTGTAACTCAAAACCATCTTTGGTGTGTGCCAGTGGCGTAGCCATAACTCCAGCATTTAGAATCAACACATCAAACTCTTCAACTATTGTTTTAGCAAAGTTTTTAATTGAAGCAAGCGAAGTTAAATCAAGGGATCCGACTGAAATGTTTTTGCTACCTAGTTCAAGTGCTATTGCCTCACCTTTTTGAGCATCACGAGCAGTAATTGTGACGTGAGCACCTGCGCGAATTAGTTCACGAGCGGCTTCTTTACCGATGCCTGATGTGCCACCAGTGATTAAGAATTTTTTGCCAGAAAGGTCACCGATATTTTTGGTATTCCAGCCTTGCGGAATCATCGGAATAGAACTCACGTGGAGCTGAGGGGATTTGAACCCCTGACCCCCTGCATGCCATGCAGGTGCGCTACCAGCTGCGCCACAGCCCCGAATTTCTTTGAGAAGCAGACCCTACCTTATTTATTCAGGAGAGATCGCTCCAGATTCTTCGCCCAATATAACTTCCGGAATCGATCCCGCATTATGTTCAACTAAATGCCAGCCCCGCGGATTGGTCTGCAAAATTGACCAAGATGCATTAGATAAGCCACCTACAGCGCCCCAATTAGCCATCGGCAAATTAAGTAAAGAACCCAGAACACAACGCGCAGTACCGCCGTGAGTAGTTACTACTAATAATTGATTATCTAAATCACCCAGTGCTCGTTTGATCGCACCTACTGCGCGATTAGCAACATCGCTTCGTTTTTCACCAGTAGTTCCGGCTGGATTATCTTCGCCATCAATCCAGCGAACAAAGTTCTGTAAATCTTCGGC
>JBEINS010000154.1:0-2811 GCA_040377985.1 Candidatus Planktophila sp.
CCATCGGCAGTGTCGTTAATTACCAGGCCAGCGTTTTCTAACTCAATTCGCAAGCGATCACTCTCGCTCCAATTCTTAGTGCTGCGCGCGACTTCGCGGTCTGCCAATAATCGCGCTAACTCAGTAGGGAGTTCAGGCACGATTAGATCTCGTCCTAAATCAAGAGCTAAAACTTGATCGGCAAAAGTAAATATCGCAGCTTTTTGCGCATCAGATAAATTCGAATCTTTTTCAACGCTACGCAAGCGCTGCATTACTCGTGGCGTATCTAAATCATTGTTTAACGCTTCGAGAGTTGGCACATCTGGTCGGTAATTGGCAGCTTTCCCAAAACCACTACGGCGCCATCTCTTTAGCGTGGCATTTGCTGCCGCTATTGAATCCCAAGTTAGATCCATCTGAGAGCGATATCGATTCTCTAGCAGACAAAATCTAAGCGAAAGTGGGTCGTACCCTCGTTCAACAAGATCCTTAAGTAAGACCACATTTCCACTGCTCTTGGCCATCTTGCGGCCTTCAAAAAGCAAGTGTTCGCCATGCACCCATAGTTTTACCGACTCTAGTTCGGTAACAGAGTTAGTTTGAGCACGTTCATTTTCATGATGCGGGAAACGAAGATCTATTCCGCCAACGTGAATATCTATTTCATCGCCGAGTAAATCAAGTGACATAGCTGAACATTCGATGTGCCACCCAGGAAAGCCACTGCCCCAAGGAGAATCCCAAACCATTTCGGTGCGATCGCCGGCAGCTTTCCAAAGCGCCCAGTCAGCATGGAAACGTTTGCCACCTTCATCTGTGTATTCGTATCGATGGCCAGGCTTTAAATCTTTCAAGCGGTTACCGCTAATCGCGCCGTAACTGGAAAAACTCTCAGCTGCGAAATAAACCGACCCATCAGAACCAACGTAGGCATGGCTAAGTTCGATCAACTTGGCAATCAATTTATGCATTAATTCAATTGACTCACTTGCGCGTGGATAGCTTCGAGCTGGTTTGATATTAAGCAGGGCTAGATCAGTATGAAAATTAGCTTCATATTTGCGAGCAATTTCAAAAGGATCAATCGCCTCTAACTTGGCTTGAGCAAGCATCTTGTCCTGCGGGTTAACATCTTCAGCCATGTGCCCAACATCGGTAATGTTCTGCACCAAATTAACGGCCTTGCCCTGTATTTCTAGAGTTCTGCGAATCAAGTCAGATAAGAGAAATGTTCGTAAATTTCCAACGTGAGCATCACGGTAGACCGTAGGGCCACAGCAATAAATTGTGACTTCATCAGCAGTGCTAACTACCTCTTTTGTGGCGCGACTTTGAGTGTCATAAATTTTAAGCATTTTATTTCAATTCCAAATAAGAGTACTCATGATGAAAATTGAATCCTAAAGATTCATAAACTCCAATAGCGATGGCATTACTTGCTTCAACTTGCAGCAGCGCCTTTGTTGCACCTTGCTCGAAGCTGGCTTCTAGCGCAGCTGCCACAATAGCTTTTCCTAAACCTTGCCCACGAAAATCCTGGTGAACATACACTCGAGTTAATGAGGACCAACCTTTTGCTAATGCAATACGACAAGTGGCAATTGCTTGACCATTTTTAACTATCGTTAAATACGTGGCAGTACACCCAGATAAGATTTTTTCAATTCCTGGCGTTGGCTGTACTGCCAACCACTCATTACTGAATTGATCAGACTGCAAAATTTCAAATCCAGTTGGAAGAATTTGTTTAGCCGAGGTTAAGTCAGTCACCATAGTGTTGCCATGAATTGTTTCGACTGCGCCAATTGATCGCAATTTGTCAGATAGGACTTGCCAAGTGGGAAGTGCCACTTGAAAAATCGTAGGCAAGTTTCTTTTTTTATAAAACTCTTGGGCCATGCTGAGTTTTTCAGCAAAATCCGTTAGCGCTCCAGCTTCGAGATTAGCCACAAGTGGAAGAACCGAATTAGCCCGATTGGTTACACCGTCAGCTGCGCGCATAAGCCAACCAGAGTTCTCCAATTCCTCAGTTGCTGGCCAAGTTAGATTGCAGATTTGATCTAACTCAAGGACTCGAAGAGTCAGGGGAGCACCTTTACCCGCCAAGTTTGGGCGTTCGACTATTTCGCGCCAAACGAAGATCTGTTTTGGATCAAAGGAAATTTCCTGGCCCTTGCGATTAATCAAGCTGGTGGCAGTTTTTAAGTGACCTACAACATCTCGATATCCACCTGCTGGGTCGTGCAACCTAATCGAAAACCGTTGACCGATGCGCTCAAGCGGGAGCGGCTGGGTTTCCATGGCTTAACGATAATCGTCTATCCAAAAAATGCCTCTCCAAAAGGTGCCAGTGGAACCGCGGTTGTTAAAAGGCACCTCAAACCTCAGTAGGTATTACAATTCACCGCAGTAGCTACCCAGATGGAGGATTTTTCGTGACGTACATTATTGCCGAACCTTGTGTTGATGTTAAAGATAAGTCTTGCATCGAAGAATGCCCGGTTGATTGCATCTACGAAGGTTCTCGCATGCTTTATATCCAACCTGATGAGTGCGTTGACTGCGGCGCTTGCGAACCAGTTTGCCCAGTTGAAGCTATTTATTATGAAGATGATGTTCCTGCAAAGTGGCAAGAGTTCGGCAAGGTCAACACTGAGTTCTTCATTGAGATTGGTTCCCCTGGCGGTGCCAGCAAAGTTGGCCAGACCAATACTGATCACGCCACAGTGGTAGCTATGCCAGTAAAGCCTGAATAGAAAAGTTCTCAACTGAAGCTGCCAGATTTCCCATGGGATGCACTTGCTCCTTATGGTGAAATTGCACGATCGC
>JBEINS010000138.1:0-3112 GCA_040377985.1 Candidatus Planktophila sp.
GCAGCGGTTGACCAAGTTCGATCATTACATAATTAGTGACGTCAACAGCGAGTGAAATCGAACGCATGCCAACCTTCTCGATACGACGACTCAACCAAATTGGAGATGCTGCCTTCGGATTGAAGTTATCAAGTGAACGAAGTAAAGCCACCATTGCGCCATCGGAGATCTTGATCGGTGTGCCTGTGCCAGTTTCGGAAAACGTGAGTGATTTAGCATGTGTAATCGGGTCAGTGAAATTCAACGCAAGGGCTCCAGCTATTTCCCGAGCTGCGCCACGAATGCTTAGCGCGTAACCACGATCGGGGTTCACTGCGATATCAAAGATGGTGTCATTTATTTGAAGTAACTCGATCGCATCTTGCCCAACAGCAGCTGATCCTTCAGCTAAAACAATTATTCCGGAATGGTCTTCGCCTAGGCCCAACTCTTTTGAAGAGCAGATCATGCCGTTACTTGTTTTGCCGTAAGTCTCACGCGCACCGATTGCAAAGTTACCTGGCAATACCGCTCCTGGCAGAGCTGCAACAACTAAATTGTTTACCGCAAAGTTACGAGCGCCGCAGATTACAAAACGACTTTGGCCTTCGTTGCAATCTAATTCAACATAGCGAATAGGTTTCTTATGCTCGGCTAACTCTTCAATGGCTAATACTCGAGCAACTACAAGTGGACCGGTTAAATCAGCGCCCTGCTTAATAACTGCTTCAATTTCAAAGCCGACTCGAACAAAAGCATCGGCAATAGTTTCATCGGAAATACCAGATAGATCTACGAAATCATTAACCCAAGAACGTGGAATTAGCATTAGAGGCCAACTCCAAACTGACGAGTAAAGCGCAAGTCGCCTTCAACAATTTCATGTAGATCGGTGATGCCATGGCGAACCATCAGGGTGCGCTCAAGACCCATACCGAAAGCAAAGCCGCTAAATTCGTTGGTGTCCACACCGCAGGTTTCGAGCACCTTTGGATTAACCATTCCGCAGCCGCCCCACTCAATCCAGCGACCATTAAAGAAGACATCAACTTCAGCACTCGGTTCAGTAAATGGGAAGAAAGATGGGCGCAGTCTTGTGGTTACATCAGGACCAAACATGTGACGCGCGAAATTATCGAGGGTGCCCTTTAGGTGCGCCATTGAAATTCCGCGATCAACAACCAAACCTTCAACTTGGTGGAAAACTGGACTATGTGTTGCATCAAGTTCATCAGCACGAAAGGTGCGGCCAGGAGAAATAATGTAAATCGGTGGCTCATCTGTAAGCATCGTGCGAATCTGTAATGGTGATGTTTGAGTGCGCAAAACCAAGCCAGCGCTAAGTGGCTCAACGAAGAAAGTATCTTGCATGGTGCGAGCAGGATGATCGGCTGGAATATTTAAGGCATCGAAATTCAACCAACTTGATTCAAGTTCTGGGCCTTCAACTACTGAATAACCTTGCGCCAAAAAGAAATCGCTAATGTCATTTTTGATAATCGTAATTGGATGCAATCCCCCAGCATGAGTGAGCTTTGCCGGCAGAGTTATATCTACAACTTCTTCGAGCAAGATCTTCTGATCACGAGCAATCTCTAACCGAGCAGTCTCATCAGCTAAGGCCGAAGCAATCGCTGCTTTTGCTTCGCCAATTATTTTTCCAAAGGAAGCCTTTTCATCCGGTGAAAGTGAACCTAAGCCACGACTAGCAAGTGAGATGGGAGCTTTATCGCCAGTGTGGGCTAACCGAGCCGCCTTGAGTTCATCGAGGTCGCCAGCGGCTGCAAATGCCGACTTGGCAGCGCTGACCCATTCGTTGATTTCCTGCGGATTCATGTGTTTCAGTCTACTTGGTCGACTTTACTTATCGTCGGCAATTTTTGCGGTTAGTTCAAATAAAACTATGGCAGCCGCTGATGAAAGATTAAGGCTTTCGGCATTGCCGCCCATCGGAATCGATAGCGCTGTCGCGGATTGTGGAATTTGTAATCCAGCTAAACCACGTGCTTCGTTTCCGAAAATTAGGAGCGTATCTCCAGCTACTTCATAATCACGAACTGAGGTTTTACCATCTGCGGCTAATGTGGCAAATGCTAGATTTGGAAACACCTGTCGCATATTTTCTAGCGAGACTCTTTCAAAAATTGGTAGGTGCCAAAGCGAGCCGGCGGTTGAACGAACTACTTTGGGTGAGTACATATCAACGCTACCTGGTGAGGTGATTACAGCCGTAGCACCTAGCGCATCGGCTGATCGCAAGATAGTGCCCGCATTTCCGGGATCTTGAATTTCATGTAAATAAAGCAAAATTGATTTGCCAGATAATTTCAATGTTTCCAACTGTGGATTCGGAATTTTACAGATAGCCAGAATGCCTTGTGGTGAGATGGTTTCACTCATTGCCTTCATTACGGCCTCGGTTACATCTTCACATTTAAATTTTGCTAAATCGATTTGGTCATTTTCAAGACGAGATCGGCCATTGGCAGTTAGATATAGGACATCTACTTGATCAGTAGCTTTCGCCTTAATGGCTTCGCGCACAAACTGTGCACCTTCGGCAACATAACGCGCGCTTTCACGACGTTCTTTAGCGCCTTTTGAACTGATAAGAGCCTTCACCCGCACGATATGTGGCGAGTGAAGGCTCTCGATCATTACTTCTAGTTTCGACTAACGAATTAAAGTGCAGCTAAAGTTTTGCGAGCGACTTCAACTAGCGCCTTGAAAGTCGCTGGGTCATTAGTTGCTAGCTCTGAAAGTAAACGGCGATCTACTTCAACGCCAGCTTCCTTTAGACCTTGGATCAAACGGTTATAAGTAAGACCGTTTTCGCGAGCTGCCGCATTGATACGTTGGATCCAGAGACGACGGAAGTCGCCTTTCTTATCCTTGCGATCGTTGAAGGCATAAACCATTGAGTGGGTAACTTGCTCTTTCGCCTTTGTGAAAAGACGTGAACGTTGACCGCGGTAACCGCTAGCACGTTCTAGAGTTGTACGACGCTTCTTGGCTGCGTGGACTCCGCGTTTTACTCTCATTTAAGTGCTCCTTACTTCAAACCAAGCATGCGCTTGGCTGTTGTTGCAACGGTTGGCTTAGCTGCGGACTCAGTGCTCAAACGTCGTGTGAC
>JBEINS010000007.1:0-15615 GCA_040377985.1 Candidatus Planktophila sp.
AAATAGTTGTGAATGCGTAGCCATAACATCGCGGGTATATAAATCAAGCGCGTGATAGCCCCACTCACTTGTGTGCGGATACTTTGGCGGTAGCGATGAAGAATTAGGAGTTTTTACAAACCAAACTTGACCAGTATCAGCACCTGCTGGTGCCATCTGCCAAGCTTGAATTTCGCCATCGACTTTGTAAAGTGCTTTGGCAGTGGCTGCATTAATTACGCCACTATCTATAACTTCGTAACCTAATTCATCACGCCAGAAACCCAGATGGATATCTACATCGTGAACTCCGACTAGCGCTGCTGTTACCCCATCGACAAATGGTGCGCTAGTCACGATTAACTCGCAGTACCTAGGTAGGCCTCAGCAACGCGAGGATCATTGATTAAGTCTTTTGACTTACCTTCAATTTTCACTGAACCACGTTCAAGGATGTAGGCACGCTCTGCTAACTGAAGGGCCAAGCGAGCTTGTTGTTCAACCAAGAGAATAGTTAGACCTTGCTCGGCGTGTAGACGCTTTAGATACTTAAACAATTCAAGTACTAGTTGTGGTGCCAAACCAAGGCTTGGTTCATCTAACATCAAAATCTTTGGGCGAGACATCAGCGCGCGAGCAATTGCTAGCATCTGCGCTTCGCCACCAGATAGCGTTCCGGCTCCTTGCTTATGGCGTTCTTTCAAACGTGGGAATAAGCCATACATATCTTCTAATGATTGTGTGGTCTCGGCGCGATGCTTACGACGAACGAAGGATCCGAGTTGCAGATTTTCTTCAACACTATGGTCAGGGAAAATCTGACGACCTTCTGGAACATGTCCGATACCTAGTGCTGTGCGCTTGTGGCCAGGCACCTTAGTAATCTCAACGCCATCAAAGAAAATCTTGCCGGCAGCTGGGCGCATCAAGCCAGATGTGGCACGTAGCGTTGTTGTTTTACCGGCGCCGTTGGCACCCAGCAGAGCAACGAATTCACCAGTCTTAACTTCAATCGAAAGGTTATCTAGCGCTTTCGCACCACCATAAGTGATCGTTAGGCCTTCAATGCGTAGGTCGCTCATGCTAACTCCTTTGAGAAATCAGTATTTCCAAGGTAGGCCTCAAGTACTCGCTCATTCTTCTGTACTTCTTTAGGAGTACCTTCGGCGATAACTTTTCCGCTTTGAATAACTGTCACAATGTCAGCTAAGTCCATCAGGAATGCCACGTTATGTTCGATCAGAACTACGCACATTCCGCCAGCTGCCAAAGTGCGAATCAAGTTAGTCAATGAGTGCATTTCGTCTTGAGTTAGACCCGTTGCTGGTTCATCAAGAATCAAAATCTTTGGCTCAGTTGCTACTGCGCGAATTACTTCGAGCAAGCGTTTCTGGCCATGTGAAATTGAGCCAGCTGCAAGTTCTTCCATGCCTAACATTCCAGCAAGCGAAAGAAGTGCTTTAGCTTCAGCCACGCTTCGTGAATTAGCTTTTAGATAACGAGGTGTACGGAAGATTGCATCGAAAATGCTGTACTTATCGCGTCGATACATTCCAGTTAACACATTATCTAAAACGCTGACGCGTTCAAATAGGTGAGGTATCTGGAATACTCGCGTGACTCCATCGCGGGCAACCTTAAAAGGCTTCTTGTCTGCTTCAGCGCCTAGCAAAGTTACTGAACCCGAAGTTAGTTCGTGATAACGAGTTAACGCAGAGATCAAAGTAGATTTACCTGAACCATTTGGTCCAATAATTCCGTGAACTTCACCGGCCTTGAATTGAACCGAAATTCCATCGACTGCATGAACGCCACCGAAATGCTTAACCACGTCTTTCGCTTCAAGCAAAACTTCGCCTTTAGTTACATTCTTAACCGCGATCTCTAAATGGTAATTATCAGCTTCACCTGGCAGTACTTCACGAGAACGAGGCGAGCCAAAACGTGATGCTCTATATGTACCCACGATTCCACGGGGCAAGACAATCATGGTTAGCAACAAAATTGAGCCAAGTACCAAGGTGCGATATTGACCAGTACCGCGAATCATGAAGTCAATAACGGCTACTAAAGCCACGCCTAATACTGGGCCAGCTAAAGTGCCAACTCCACCAAGGAACAAGCCGACGAAGAAGATCAAACCATTATTTAAATCACCAATGTCTGCGACTGCATAACCGATTTGAATCGAAAGCAGGCCGCCAGCTAAACCAGCAAGTGCGCCAGATACGCCGAACACCTTAACTCGGTGCATGTTTGGTGAAATACCAAGGGCTGTTGCAGTCTCGGCAGATTCGCGTAACGCCATTGTGTTTCGACCAAAACCACTAAAAATTAAGTTACGTTGAACCACGTAGGCGAGAATTAAAATTGTGATCATGACGCGGTAGAAACCTTCAGCTGACATCATGCCGCTTGGGATACCTGGGGCAAAGACTCCAAAGAGGCCGTTATAGCCACCGGTTAGTTCACCACCATGGCGAACAGCTTCCATGGCAATCAAGTTTACGGCCAATGTGATCATGCCGAAATAAAGATAGGTCGCTCGTAGCGATATAAGAATGACCAAGATTGCAAAGATGGCACCAATGACAGCTGCTGCAAGAAGTGCTAACCAACCATTCCAGCCTTGCTTTACCGCAAGAATAGCAATAGCGTAGCCACCGACCATCTGCATGCCGGTGTGCATTAGTGATAACAAGCCACCGTAACCCATACAAATATTTAGCGAGATCGTCAGAATTGCCGAACACACAGCTACTGAAACTACTTGCAGATAAAAACTTGGATTGCTGCTCGACTTAATTAAAATCGGGAAGTAATAGAGAAGTGCGATCGCTAAAAGTGATCCAGCAATTAACAGTCGGTTTAAGCCTTTAAATGTTGAAATCATTTATCTTCCCTCAACTCTCTTGCCGAAGAATCCATTTGGTTTGAGAATCAAAATTACTGCCAGTACGAAGAAAGTGCTAAATAGCCCCCAGGTTCCGCCCAGCCAAGCTCTAACAACGCTATCTAAAATACCGATAATCAAGCCGCCAACGACTGCGCCTTTAGGACTACCAACACCACCAATGATGGCGGCTGTGAATCCCTGAATTGTGAAGAATAGGCCAGCTGCGGGCGCCACAATAATTACCGGTGTCGCTAAGAATCCGACCAGAGCGATAACAATAGTGCCGGTAATGAAAGCCAATTTAATTACTGGCTTGGTTGGAATTCCAAGAATTGTTGACGTATCAGGATTGTGCGCGATTGCACGAATAGAGCGTCCCCAAAGTGTGCGCTTTAAGAACTGATCATTAATGATAAAGACCACGATCATCATCAAGATAACGATGAGCTTTTGAATCGATAACTTAGCCCCAAATATCGAGATATCCTTTTCGATAATATCGAAATAGCTAAATGTGACGTTTACATACTTAATATTAAAGGCAGACTGGAAAATCATCGCTGCGGCAAGGGTGGCAATGATCCAGGCAAACTTGCTGCCCGATAACTGCACCGGCAACATCACCATGCGCTCCATGATGAAGCCCATAAGAGCGGCGGCAATAATTAAAACAACTACAGATTGGATTAACGGCCATTTCCAAACACCGACCATCTGATAGCCAAGGGCCGCGCCTAGAATAAAACCCTCACCTTGCGCAAAGTTCATGATTCGGGTTGGTTGATAAACAATGGTCATACTCAGCGCAATAATCGCGAAAACCGATCCGGCGAAAAGACCATCGATCCAAATTTGAAGGCTCATCTTTTTCCAATTCTTATGAAGATGGAATATCTAAAATCTTTATAACTGTAAATCTAATTCTGAACTTTTAATAGTTAAGTGAGAGTGAGCCTTATTACTAAAGGCTCACTCTCACTCCTTAAACTATTTAACTAATTTCTCAATCAGTTACTTTTTTATAACTTAACCTTTATAGATCAGCTTTGATCCAACCTTTGTACAAACCAATGGCTGGTTTGTTGAGGTTTTTGCTAACCAACCTACTTCAGGGCAAACACCGGAGCGAAGTGCTACAGCGTTCACTTCCATTGTGTACCAACCCTTAGCATCCTTACGCCATTCGTAGACGTTAATGCCATCTGACTGATACAAGTTGTGCTCAGGTCCTGGGTGGATACGTACACCTGATGGAGTCATCTTGGCAGGGATATCAAGAGTCGCCATAGCATCGCGAACCTTGGTTGTATCTAAGGAACGAACCTTGTTGGCAGCTACTGCATATGCATATAGGCAGTCGGCAGCAATTGCAGTTCCGTTAGGTGATGTTGCACCTGACTTCACACCAGTTGCTGAACCGTAAGCCTTAACAATTGCATCAGTATGTGCCTTGTAACCTGGCTGCCATGCTGTACGCAATGGCCACTGGTAGTTAGGCGCAGCCATAAGTGTTCCCGCAAAGTCATCGCCGCCAGTTTCGTGGAATGCGATGTTCTGAGCTCCAGAGCCACCCATCAAGGTGCCCTTGAACTTAAGTTCTTTCGCGGCCTTAGCTGTGTAAGCACCGTAGGCGTTGTTTGAGATAACAACTGCCTCTGCACCCTTATCCATCAACTTCTGAAGTTCAGCGTTGTGTGATGTTAAAGTTGAAGTGATTTTTTCCCAACCAAGATAGGTAATGCCGTACTTAGATGCTTGTGCAGTTATGTACGCATCGAAATCTGTACCTGTTGGGCCAGACTCATAAATCATGCCAATCTTCTTGATGCTCTTCTTTTGAGCAACAGCCATAAGTGCGCTCAAGGTGTCCTTGTAATAATCCTGAGAACGGAAACCGTACTTATAATCAGTAAAGTCAAGAGCTGCTACTGCTGGTTGGCAGTTAAGCTTTTTGGCAGCTTCGTAATAAGTTGCAGCACCCTGATAGTAGGATGAAATTGATGGTCCAACAACTAAGTTAATTGATGAATCACCAGCAAGTTCTTTAGCATGGTTAGCTGAAGCAACTGGATCTAGCCCACCGTCACGAACAACGAGTTCGATCTTTGCGCCACCAACGCCACCTGCTGCGTTAATTTGATCCGCAACAACTTGTAGTGAGTTGCGCTGTGAAATTCCAAGAACTGCGAAAATGCCAGTCATCGGAGCAACTAAACCAACTTTAATCTTATCTACTTTTGAATTCCAAACTTTCTTTGGAACGAGACCTGGATTATCTGCAGCAGTTGCTGTAACAGCTGTGCCAAATAATGCAGTTGCTGCTACTGCAGCAATGATTACTTTCTTTTTAAACACATTTCCTCCATCACTAACTGTGGATGTGTATCGCTCACCGAAACACCGTTCCATTACACTAAGCATTCGCACCTACAAGGTCAAGGGTTTAACCAATAAAACGCAAGAAATATGCGTTATACATAAGTATTACGATTCGTAATCATGTTCCGCTAGTTGGAACTTCTTCAGAAAGTACTGATAAATAATGGCTTTAGAGAGATTCTAATTTCGGCAAAAGTTCAAATAACCCTTCATATGAAGTCCTTAGGACATCGCCACTTGTTGCCCCTGGTGGAATTAGCTCCAGCCAATCTGCCCAGCCGCCGTAGCGCTTCGCAATAATCTCGGTGACCTGTTCCAATGAGCCGTGAACAGTCATGGCATCTACTAACTCATCAGGCAAATCTGAAGTTGGTGTCGTCGTAAAGCCAGCACTGGCAGTAATTTCATGGAAGTAAGGAACGTTTCGATACATATCAAATGACGGCCTAAGCACTTGCCTAGCCTTTTTCGCATCTGGTTCAATCAGAACGCGCACCATTGCACTTCGCTGGCAGGTGTTGCCTGAAATCTGTGAACCTGCCGCGAGTGCCGGTTCAAGGCTTTGATGTAACCACTCATAAGTGTGTAACCAATTTACGATAACACCATCGGCAATTTCACCGGCAAGTTTGGCCATACCTGGTCGAGTCGCGGCTAAGTGAATTGGAATCGAATCGCGTAACGGTTTTGCTAACCGTTGGTATCCATTAATTTGATAAAACTCACCAGCGAAATTTGCTTTGGCGCCACTATGGGCTAACCAACTTTCCCGAATCGCTGCTACATATTCACGCATGCGCACTGTTGGTCGAGCTGGATCAATTTGATAATGCTCACGATTCCAGTGATCCGGCATGGTTCCAATGCCTAATTCAAAGCGACCATCGGTGATTGAATCAATTGTGGTGGCACCGAGTGCGGTATTAACTGGTGGTCTCACCCAAGTGGTAATTGCAGTAATAATTTTTGGCTTGCATGTTACGGTTCCAAAATAAGTAGCAGAAGCAATACTTTCGTTAGCAGCTTCACCAACGCAAAGTGCATATGCCCCAGCCGCTTCAGCGCTTTGTGCAATATCGCGATATTCCGGGAGCGGGATACCGACAACTCCCATAGCCAATCCGATTTTCATTTAACTTAAATTTTCTTCTTTGGGATATAGCCCATGCGCTTTGACAGGCGAGCAGCTGAATCAAGTAATAACGGCACGCACTGGGAAAGCTCGGATTTAAATCGTTCTGCTGGGCCGCAGACGCTAATTACTGCAATTGGGGTGCCTGAGCGATCAAAGATCGGGGCTGCAACTGATGCTGAACCTGCTTGTCTTTCACCAACAGATTGTGAGTAGCCCCGAGTTCGGATTTGGCGCAATTCATAAATAATCTTGGCTGGATCAGTAGGTGTCATTGGCGTAATTACCTTTAATTTGCGCTTTAGATATTGCAAAATTTCAGTCTCTGGCATCCAGGCTAAGAATGCCTTTGATGAACTTCCTGCATGTAGCGGGTGGGTAATTCCCATGGCAACGGACATAACAATTTCGCGATTTGGAATAACTTGATCAACGTAGAGACGTTCAAAGCCAGATCTGATTGAAAGCGTTGCCGTTTCGTGTGTTGCTCTGGAAAGTGCTGCTAACTCTGGGGCGGCAAGAGATCGAATATCTAACTGTGCTAAACAAGTTAAGCCAAGGGCAAGTGAAGATGTGCCTAGGGTGTAGCGGCGAGATTCTTCAATTAAATCAATGAAGCCACGGCTACGTAGGGATGCCAGTATGCGATGGACTGCAGCTTTAGATAAACCTAAGTTTCGAGCAATTTCAGTGATACCTAAATCAGGTTCGCCGCATTGTGAAAAAAGAAGTAGTACATCTGCAGCACGTTCAACCGTGGCGATTCGCTGTGACTTGCTCTCAACTGCCATTACCTAACCTCTTCCGAATCCGATACTTACAGGTGGATCTGTTACCAGTCGAGTTGAAATGAACTCCCACCAATCATCTTGAGAAACACGTTCGGTTTCCCATTCTTTATCTGCCTTGAGTGTTCCTAGCGCTTTGCGATAGTCGCCAAAACCGGCTTCATCATCAAAGGCAGACCAAGATTCAATTGTGTAACTATCGCCAATTACGCTGTAGTACCAACGAACACCTTTAACCATTGGTAATTCTTTATAAAACCATTTCTCACGATCTTCTAACCAATGCCAAAAATCTTTCATATTGCGACGTGACTTTTCAGAGAGATGCATTTTGTAGACTAGATAAATCATGATGAACACCTCTCCTTTTTTCGAAAATGGAATCGCGTTCCGCAGAACGTAACACCATAGAATGGAATTGGGAAGGGCAATCACTTGTTTAGCGCACCACATCTCAGGTATTGTGACGGAACCAGGTTTCACTAGGTGGAACGATTGAATTTGGCGAGAGGTGCGGCGATGACGACATATGACCTACTTATTAAGAATGTAAAAGTAGTTAATCACGATGGCGAATCTGCTACCCCGCTAGATATCGCAGTCACCGACGGAATTGTTACCGCGATTACAGCTGGGCTAGATGAAAGCAACGCTAAGAAAGTTATAGATGGCACTGGCCGTGTTGCTTATCCCGGCGCAGTTGATGCGCATCAACATTGGGGTATCTATAACACTCTTGATCAAGACACCGTTTCTGAAAGTAAAGCCTCAGCTCAAGGTGGCGTGACGACTGCAATTACCTACATGCGCACCGGCCAGTACTACCTAAATAAGGGTGGCAGTTATTTAGATTTCTTCCCCGAAGTTTTAGCGCTCAGCGAGAACCGTGCCCATATTGATTATGGATTCCACTTAGCGCCGATGACTAATCAGCACATCACAGAAATTCCAGAAATCATTTCGCAGTTTGGTGTTAGCTCATTTAAGATTTTTATGTTCTACGGTAGCCACGGGTTACATGGTCGCTCTAATGATCAGTCTTCTTTCTTGATGACTCCCCCAGATGAGCGATACGACATCGCCCACTTTGAATTTGTAATGCGCGGAGTTCAAGCAGCCCGCGAGAAGTTTGGCGATAAGGCAGATGCCATTTCACTTGGCCTACATTGCGAAACTGCTGAAATCATGAGTGCGTACACCAAGATTGTTGAAGAAGAAGGTAAGTACAGCGGCCTTGAGGCTTATCATCAATCCCGTCCGCCACACTCTGAAGGTTTAGCAATCACGATTGCTTCTTACTTGGCATATGAAACCCAATTGCCAAATATCAACTTGCTGCATCTAACTTCACGCAAGGCAGTTGAAGCGGCCATGATGATGCAGAGTACTTTCCCCCATATCAATTTCCGTCGTGAAGTCACTGTCGGGCACTTACTTGCTGACATTGAGAACTCAAAAGGCGTTGGCGGCAAGGTAAATCCACCACTTCGTCCACGCGCAGATGTTGAGTCTCTTTGGACTCACCTAAAGGCCGGAAATCTTGACTGGGTCGTAAGTGATCATGCTTGTTGTAAAGAAGAACTTAAATTTGGAAATCCAAAGGAAGATGTCTTTTTAGCGAAGTCCGGTTTCGGTGGCGCTGAATATCTTTTACCTGGCATGGTTACCGAAGGACTTCAACGCGGATTAACTCGCCCACAGATCGCCAAGTTAACTTCATTTACACCAGCACAGCGTTACGGCCTAAAGAAAAAGGGATCTCTCGCTGTTGGTTTTGAAGCCGACATCGCACTAGTTGATGAAAATGTAAATTACACAGTGCGCGCTGCAGATTCTGAATCAACTCAAGGTCACACTCCATTTGAAGGTTTCACCTTAACTGCCAAAGTCACTGACACATTTGTGCGCGGTAACCAGGTTCTAGAAAACGGCAAGATTGTTGGCAACGCAATCGGAAAGTATCAGTTCCGAGCTTGAGCGCATTAAAAGGAATTCGCGTACTTGATGCCGCAACTTTATTTGCGGGGCCAATGGCTGCCACGATGCTGGCGGATTTTGGTGCTGAAGTAATCAAGATTGAACACCCAACTAAGGGCGACCCAGTTCGTTTACATGGTCATTCCAAAGATGGCGTTCCGCTTTGGTGGACCATGTTGGCTCGCAATAAGAAAACGCTAGCACTTGATTTAGGTAAGCCGGCAGGTAGCGAAATTCTTAAAGAATTAATCAAGCAATCAGATGTTTTTATTGAAAACTTTCGCCCAGGTACGTTAGAGCGTTGGGGAATCGGCCCTGATGTTCTGTTAGCGATAAATCCCAAGTTAATCATTGCTCGCGTTACTGGCTTTGGGCAGTTCGGTCCTTATTCGCATCGCGCGGGCTTTGGCACCTTGGCCGAATCAATGAGTGGCTTTGCAGCCATGACTGGTGAAGTAAATGGCCCACCAACGCTGCCGCCATTTGGTTTAGCCGATGGCATTGCAGCCCTTGCTACTTCACAGGCGGTTTTAACTGCTTTAGCAGCACAGCAGAATCCACAAAGCGAAGCATTCGGCAAAGGCCAAGTAATTGATTTAGCAATTATCGAACCAATTTTGGCCATCTTGGGGCCACAACCAACTGTTTATGATCAACTTGGCATCGTGCAACCTCGCTCTGGAAATCGTTCGGTTAATAATGCACCCCGTAATACCTATAAAACTAAAGATGGTAAATGGGTAGCAATTTCAACTTCGGCCCAATCAATTGCAGAGCGCGTAATGCATTTAGTTGGACACCCAGAAGTCATCGCTGAGCCCTGGTTTGCCTCCGGTGGCGAACGCGCTAAGCACGCCGATCTACTTGATGGCTATGTATCTACCTGGATTGCCGAGCGAGATACCGCCGAAGTTGTGCGAGCTTTTGAAGAAGCTGAAGCAGCTGTTGCTCAGATCTACGATATCCGTGACATCATGGCTGATCAGCAATTCCAGGCACTGGACACAATTACTACGGTGGACGATCCAAAATTAGGTCCAGTTCGAATGCAGAATGTTCTTTATAGATTAAGCGAAACACCAGGTGAAATTAACTGGACTGGCCGCGCTAAGGGGCAAGATACGCACGAGATTTTGGCTCAGACTTTAGGTCTAACTGAAAGCAAGATTGCTGAACTCGAAACTGCGGGAATAATCTCGCAAAGCGCACCAACTGAAGGAAAGTGAAAACATGACCAAGATCTGGGATCAACTAGCGAGTGCAAAAGTCATCGATCTTTCGCAACCTATGTTTCGCGGAATGCCGCAATCACCAAATCACACTCCCTATCGCATGGTGCTCGATCGCAGGCATGGCGACGTAACTTCAGCAGCAGGTGGTTCAGCAGCTAATGACATCATTGTTACTGGAACTCATGCCGGCACACATATCGATGCGCTTGCTCATGTTTCTTTCCAAGGAAAAATATTTGGTGGTATTGATGCGCAATCAGTAATGAGCCATATGGGATTTAGTAAGCACGGAATCGAAACTGTTAAGCCATTTCTATGCCGCGGCGTTTTTCTGAATGTGGCCAAAGCCCTTAATAAAGAGGTTCTAGGGCCTGATTATGAAATCACAGTTGCCGATCTAGAAGCAGCTCAGAAATTAGCAGGGCTTGAAATTAAAGAAGGCGATGTTGTTCTTATTGGTACTGGTTGGTCTAAGAATTGGGAAAACAAGGATCTATACCAAGGACAATCACTTGGCACCCCAGGCATTGGTGAAGCAGGCGCTAAATGGTTAGCCGCCAAAAAACCAAGAGCATGTGGTGGCGAAACAATTGCATTTGAACATATTCCAGCAGGTGCTGGTCACCGCGAGCTTCCAGTACATAGAGTCTTCTTAGTTGAATCCGGAATTCATATTATCGAAACCATGAAGCTAGATGAATTAGCCGATACTGGCGTAAGTGAATTCTTATTTGTATTAACTCCGCTAAATCTGCAAGGTGCAACAGGTTCACCAACGCGTCCACTGGCTGTATTGGTTTAATTTAACTCATGAGCAGCGAGAAAACCCACGTTCAGCTTTTAGCTGAGTTCGCTGCCAATACCAAAGTTCTTGCACCAAATATTGCAGCAGATGCAAGAGAAAGAATTCTAGATGTGCTCGGAAACAGTTTGGCTGGTCGGGCTGAATCGCTGCACGAATCAGATCCTGATCGTGCAGTTGAGCGAGTAGTTGCAGCTTGGGGTGGTACGCCAACTTCAAGTGTGATTGGTTCAGAGCTTAGATTACCTTCAGCTAGTGCCGCGTTAATTAATGGCACTTTGGCGCATATTCTAGATTTTGACGATACGCATTTGCCTTCAGTCCTTCATCCTTCAGCATCGATTGTTCCAACTGCACTCGCGGTAGCCGAAGAAGTTAACGCATCACCTGATCAAATTCTGCGTTCAGTTGCTATTGGTATTGAAATCACTAACCGACTTGGCATGGCGTCCTACATTCCAAGTGCTGGCAATTCAATCTTCTTTGAAAAAGGATTCCATGCAACGTCGATCTGCGGAACTATCGGTGCATCAGTTACCGCCGCGATTTTGTATGGTCTAGATGCCTCGAAAATAGCTGATGCCATGGGCATTGCAGCCAGTATGGGCGCTGGAATTATTGAGGCTAACCGCACTGGTGGCACAGTTAAAAGGATCCATTGTGGTTGGGCAGCACATGGTGGCGTAGTTGCGGCGAGCATGGCGCGCGAAGGAATCACTGGTCCCCCAACAGTTCTCGAAGGTCGCTTCGGTTTCTTTAACGCATATCTCGATGGTCAATACGATGCGAGCGCACTTCTTGATGGTTTAGGCGATCGTTGGGAGTTATTAAAGACAGCATATAAACCGTATCCAACAAATCATTTCACTCATCCTGGTATTGATTGCGCACTTGCTCTTCGAGCTAGCGGACTCCAAGCAGCCGATGTTGTGAGTATCGAGTTAGGTGTTGCGTCTCCGGTAATTCGCACAATTGGTGAGCCGCGCGAAGAGAAGATCCATCCAAAATCTGGTTACCACGGAAAATTTTCAGCCCCTTACACGTTGGCAACTGCATTTCTTGGTGGTGGCGGGCTAGGTGTTTACCTTGATGATTTCTCAGAAAGTAATTGGGATCAGCCAGAGCGCCTGGAGCTAGCAGCCAAAGTAAACGTAGTTGCCGATGATCAAGCCACAAAGATTTTCCCTAATGCGTTTGCTGCTGTTCTAACCGTTAAAACTAAAGGTGGTCAAACTCATACACATAGAGTCGCTGCCAGTTTAGGAAGTAAAGAAGCGCCACTTACCAGAGCGCAGCTAATGCATAAGTTTAATTTGAATGCCTCTCGCTATTTGGCAGCTGAGGCAGTTGAACAAGTATCAAAATATGTTAACTTTGAAAATCAAGGCGATCTAACTGCCTTAATGAAACTCTTATCAACTAAGAGCGCATGAACCGCCGCGTTTATCAAGATCCGCGGGTAGTTGCACTCATTGCAGCGATGGGTCTAGGTGCTGTGATGTTTGATAACACCGCAGTCACCACTGCAATTCCATCAATTCAAGCTGACTTCAACGCCGAAACAAGTGCCTTGCAATGGATTTTAAGTGCGCTAAGCATTGCGACAGGAACCATCTTGCCTTTCGCCGGTGCTTTTGGCGATAAATGGGGCGCCCTAAAGGCATTTCGCATCGGAATGATTATTTTTGGAACTGGTGCCTTGCTCGCATCTTTTGCGACTTCTTTTCCAATGTTGTTAGCTTGTCGAATTTTTCAAGGTTTTGGTTTGGCATTTATGTTGCCAAATGGTGCCGCTATTTTAAGTGCCAATGTTGATCCAAATTCGCGCAATAAGGCTGTTGGCCTTTGGATTAGTTTTAGCTCAGCTGGATTAGTACTTGGTCCCTTGTTTGGTGGCTTTCTAACTCAAGCATATGGCTGGCATGCACTCTTCTATTGCCAGCCCGTGATTTCGCTAATCGGTTTATCCCTGACCTTCCTTTTGCACGAAAGTGAGACCCATAAAAATATAAATCCGATCGACGTACGAGGTATTTTAACGATCAGTATCGCAACTTTATTTTTCTCAGCCGGGGTAATCGATTTGGGCCGCGCACGACCACATCCAGTCTTAGACGTTGTGCTTATTTCCGTCGGTGCATTTTTGTACTGGGTTTTCTATCGAATCGAGAGTCGAGTCGCTCATCCACTTATTGATCCCGCCTGGTTTAAGTCTCGGCGAGTACGTGGCGTATTAATTGCTTGTTTTATTTATAACGCAACTATTCCGGCTGCTACTTTGCTAGTTGCACTCTTTAGCCAGAAAACTTTGGAATTTTCGCCTCGCATGGGTGGCTTAGTAATTCTTCTAATGTGTGTTTGCATGCCACTTGGTTCGACCATCTTGGGCAAAGTTAAGAGTTCGAATGAACTGCGCAAGGTAATGCTTTTAGCCTCATTCTTACTTGGCGTTGATTACATTGTTATCGCACTCTTCGCGCAAAGCCCAATGCCAATTTTCCTATTTACTTTAATTTTCTCTGGCTTCTTTGCCGGCATCCTCTTTGCCGGTGACACTTCGGCAATTATGGAATCCCTCGAGCCTGCAAAAGCTGCATCAGGGCTAGCTGCGCTTTCAATGGTTCGTCAGATATCGGCAGTGATTGGAATTGCCATGATCGGAACCGTCAGTGAAGTCATTGGAAATATGGCAGATAACGCTGTAACGGGTCGACTTTGGGGCATTGCAATCAGTGGAATTATTACCTTTAGCGCTTGGCTAATGCTTAGAGACGGATTAAAGAAAGATCAGTTAGTTTAATTTCGCTGCCCGCTTCATAAAGCGTCCAGCTGCGATTAGCGACATCAATAACTTCACATTCACTCGGTGCCACATAGCCACTTGCTGGCAACTTAATTGTCTGACCGGCAAAACCATTGGCACCTAATGGGCGAATCTCACCAAAAGCATTTGCATCAATTGGGGTTTTGATCTGTGAAACTGAGCCTTCACTGCCTTCGCGACGATTCCATTTTGGTGCGCCATAGAACCAAGCAATGGCAACTGCGCCATTTGGTGTGTAGGCACCGATTCGAAGTGACTGTGGTGGGACCCAAGTGTGATCGCCGGCAACAATTACATCGCCCGACATATGAAGTTCGCCTTCAAATACAAAAAACTCTTCGGCGCATTCATAACTACCTTCAATTGGTCGGGACCAACCAACTGGAAAGTTAACAATCATGACGCTGGTGCCATCATCCCAAGTATGCAGGCGATGCATTTTTACAGAAGCAGTAGAATCTGGAATTGGCACATCAACTGCGCCTGACATGTCGCGAAGATCCTGGCTTTTAATTACCGACATAGTTGCCTACTTTCCGGTTGCTAAGGTGCGACGAGCGATTTTGGCAATTGCTTCGTCAATCATTCGGCCTTTGGCATCGAGTGCGACACCGCCACCAGCTGCGACTAAACGATCGAGAATGTCTTGCGCTGCGGCTAACTCATCGGCGTTAGGTGTGAAAACTTCATTAACAATTTCAACTTGGGCCGGGTGAATACAAGCGCGACCAAAGTAGCCCCACTCTTTGAAATCTTGTGAGCTCTTGCGATAGGCATCTAAATCTTTAAAGTTAGTTGAAACGGCGGCAAGTGGTGGATTAATGCCGGCGGCAGCGCTTGCAAAGACCGCCATGCTGCGAGCGAACTGTGTGGTGGTTTCACCAGCCAGCCCTGAAGTACCTAAATCAGCGCGAAGATCTGATTCGCCAACTTGCATACGAGTAATGCGGGGGCCAGTAGCAATTGCTTGGGCGTTAAATACACCTAGAGCTGACTCAATTAGAGCTGAAACTTCTAACTTCTTCGTAATGCCGCGAGACTTCTCGAGACCAGTGATTAATGAATCTAGATTTTGAATTTCGGCCAAAGTTGTAGCTTTGGCAAGAACTATTCCCCGACAATTTTTATGAACTGCGGCAGCTAAATCAGATTCCAGCGCACCTTTTTCAGGATTAACGCGAACCCATATCTCTACATCGGAATCTAAATCATTGAGAAATGAAACTAAATTCTGGCGAGCTAAATCTTTATCAGCTGGCGAAACCCCATCTTCGAGATCAACAATTAGCGCATCTGCGCCACGACCAAGTGCTTTAGTTAAACGCTCTAAATCATTGGCGGGGACGTAAAGATGGCTGCGAGCGCTCATTATCCGATTTGGGTCTTTCCGCTTAGAAGTGATTTTGCGATAACCATCTTCATAATGTCATTCGTGCCTTCGCCAATCGACATAAGAGGAGCATCGCGATAGAGACGCTCGACAACATACTCGGTTGAATAGCCATAACCACCGTGAACGCGCATTGCTTCAAGGGATGCCATGATCGCAACTTCGCTTGCGAAGTACTTAGCCATGCCGGCTTCCATATCAACTCGCTCGCCAGCA
>JBEINS010000047.1:0-7222 GCA_040377985.1 Candidatus Planktophila sp.
GCTTCAATATCGAATTTACGGGTCGCGCTTGAACCAAGATCCCCTGATGCCACATCGATTACGCGGTAAGGGATCTCCATTGCATTAAGGAAATCTTTTTCCCATTGCAATAAACGTTGGTGTTCGGCAACAGCTTGATCAGGGTGGCAAAAACTAAACATTTCAACTTTATCAAATTGGTGTACTCGAATAATTCCGCGAGTGTCTTTTCCGTAGGTGCCTGCTTCGCGGCGGAAACAAGTGCTGTAACCCGCGTAGCGCATTGGCAATTTATCAGCCAGCAAAATCTCATCCATATGGAATGCAGCAAGTGGTACTTCGCTAGTACCAACTAAATATTGGCCATCTTTTTCTAAGTGATAAACATTTTCCGCGGCTTGGCCAAGAAATCCAGTGCCTTCCATTGCTGCTGGATTAACTAGTACTGGTGGAATAACTGGAGTGAACCCAGCTTTTACTGCGCTACTAATTGCATAGTTAACGAGTGCGAATTCAAGAAGTGCGCCAACGCCAGTTAAATAATAAGAACGAGAACCTGAAACTTTTGCGCCGCGTTCGGTATCAATTGCGCCAAGTAGTTTTCCTAATTCAACGTGGTCTTTTGGTTCGAATTCTGAAAATTCACGAGGGGTGCCGATATGTTCGATAATTACGAAATCTGCTTCACCACCAATTGGCGCTGCAGGGTCTAGAACATTAGAAAGTTTTAGCGCTTCGGCATGTGCTTCGGCTTCGATTTCAGAACGCTTACTATCGGCAGCTTTAACTTTGTTTGCTAAATCTTTAGCGTTTTCAAGTAAGGCAGCTTTCTCATCGCCTTTAGCGCTACCAACTGCTTTAGAGAGCGTGTTCTGTTCAGCACGAAGTGCTTCGAATTCATTAATTGAAGCGCGACGCTTTTCATCGAGAGCTAATACTTGATCAACAATGCCGGCATCTTCACCGCGACCAGTTTGAGAGGCGCGGATTAAATCAGGGTTCTCGCGTAGTAATTTGATATCAATCATTTACTTTCCTCTCGCGGGTATGAACCTAGGAATCTTATTTCCTCGCAGATCTCACGAAGGCGAGTAACGGCTTGGCCAACGTTAGCGTCGCTGATATGACCTTCGGCATCAACAATAAAGTGGTAATCGCCTAACTCTTTACCCGTTGGGCGGCTTTGAATGAAAGTTAAGTTGACGTTGCGGGTGGCGAACTCAGTCAAAATTTCTAATAGCGCGCCTGCGTGGTCGGTACCAATGAAGATCGCCATTGAAGTTCGGTCGTGCCCGGTTGGTTTGGTTAACTCGCCAGGTTTAGAGACAAGAACGAAGCGAGTTACTGCGCCGTTGTTATCGCCAATGTTTTCAGCAACTATTTCTAAGCCATAGTGATCGGCAGCAACAGCGGATGCAATTGCAGCATCGAACTCACCGCGGTTAAGCGCTTCTGCGGCTGCGGCAGTTGAATTTGTCGCAACAACTTCAGCATGTGGATAGTTGGTGGCAATGTAGGTACGACATTGCGCTTCGGCATGTGGGTGAGTGGCAATTCTTTTGATCTCTTTAGTTCCAGGTTTAACCATAAATGCAAATGAAACTGGCAAAGTAACTTCACCAGCAATTATCAGTGGATCACCTGTTGCTAATTCATCTAACGTGCGAGCAACAACGCCTTCGACAGAATTCTCAATAGGTACTAGCGCAAATTCGGCGTCATTGTTACGAACCGCATTTAAAGCTGCGGTGACATTTGCATATGGAATAAGTTGATCTGAAGAGGTCGTAATTTTCTTGAGTGCCGCCTCGGTAAAGGTCGCTGCAGGACCGAGATAGGCGTATGTGCTCACTGGTTAAGGATACCCGAGCTCACTTACTGCTCGCGCCGGCATATCTGTAATTACAACGTCGACACCTAGCTGGGCACATAGTTTTAGATCAATTACTTCATTTACCGTCCAGACGAAAACCCGTTTGCCTTCACTTTGATATTTAGCCACTAATTCAGGGTGATTTCTGATTTCTTCAATACTTGGCGCAAATGATTTAGCGGAAGAAAAGCGATTCATGATCGGTGCATTTAACGCGTTTACTAAAGCAACTGTTTCTATGCCAGTTTCAAACCTGACCACTTTTTCTAACGCAAGCCAACTAAAACTAAGTAGCGCTACATCTAAACCTTTATAAGGCTTTACTAGTTCAAGAATCTTATTCTCTACCTCGTTGCCTGATGGCACTGGGTGTTTCGTCTCTAACGCCAAAGATTTCTTATATTCGCTGGCAATTTCAAGGAGTTCCGTTAATAACATTAAATCTGGATAAATTTCTTTCAACTCTGGGTATTCGGTGTGAGCTACTACCGCTTTATGGTTAGCCATTCGTAACATATTTGAATCGTGCCAAATAATTACCTGGCTATCTTTGGTCAGCCTTAAGTCACATTCAAAACCATCGGCACCGTCGGCGATCGCAGCCATAAATGCAGCACGGGTATTTTCTGGATGATCTAATGAAGATCCACGATGCGCATAAATGAGAGGCCTAGGCATTGATCACTTAGCGATCAGCGTTAGGCTAAGGCACATGAGCCAACCGGTATTCGCACTTGCTGCGCGTTCGGCTATTGGCCTGCGCCGATCTGGCAACGAAGACTCTGCGATCACATCTGCAAACTTAATCGCTGTGGCCGATGGAATGGGTGGACACGCTGGCGGTGAAGTCGCATCTGCGATTGCTATTAGCGAGTTAACTAAGTTAATCCCAATTTCACAAAGTATTCATATTGATGCAGACTCGATTGAAGATTTATTGGCACAGGCAATGGTAGATATTGATTTAGAGATTGCCCGCGTTGCAAATGAAGATCCAGAACTTCGTGGAATGGGAACTACTTTGACAGCCTTGTTGTTGCACGAAGATCGCATTGCATTAATGCATATTGGTGATTCGCGCGCATATCGCTTACGTGATGGAGAATTAGAACAATTAAGCCTTGATCACACTGTGCTGCAAGAGTTAATTGATCAAGGTAAGTTAACTTTGGCCGAAGCTAATGATCATCCGCAGCGTTCTTTGCTTACACAAGTATTAATGGGTTCCGGAAATCTTGACCCGGTATTGGTCGTTTATGAACGCAAAGCTGGCGATCGCTACTTACTTTGTAGCGATGGGTTAAGCAGTGTGCTAACAAGTAAGGAAATTAAATCTTTATTAAAGAAGAATAAGCGTGAAGATGCAGTTGCTGCCCTGGTTGATGCGACCTATGTAAATGACGCACCCGATAACGTCACAGTAATTGTCGCCGATATCGCAACAGATTTAACGGTTGAAACCGAACTACACGGGGCTAGTAAATGAGCCAACTATTAGGTGGTCGCTACCGACTTGGCGACATGATCGGCACCGGCGGAATGGCCGATGTTTTCGAAGCAAAAGATGAACGTTTGTCGCGAAAAGTTGCCGTGAAAATTCTGCGTTCTGATTTAGCGAAAGATCCTTCGTTTGTAACTAGGTTCCGTAAAGAAGCGTTAGCTGCTGCGGGCTTAAATCATCCAGGCATTGTTGCAGTTTATGACTCAGGTGAAGATCCAGCTCCTTATATTGTGATGGAACTTGTCTCTGGAAAAACTTTGCGCGAGATTATTCGCGCAGGTGAGCGCTTGCCACTTGATCGCGCTTTAGAAATTGGCGAAGGGATTTTAGCTGCGCTGGATTACTCGCATGAACGCGGCATTGTGCATCGAGATATTAAGCCTGCCAACGTAATGATCACCGATAAAGGTGATGTCAAGGTGATGGATTTCGGTATCGCGCGCGCACTTGATGATTTAGCGGCAACGCTTACTAATACTTGGAATGTAGTTGGGACTGCACAATATCTTTCACCTGAACAAGCTGTTGGTGAAGTTGCAGATGCCAGAAGTGATATTTATTCGGCCGGTTGCTTGTTATATGAAGTCATGACTGGTCAACCACCATTTACTGGGGACACACCGGTATCGATTGCATACCAACATGTCTCTGGCGAATTTGCATTACCAAGCACGGTATTGCCTGGCTTGCCTGAAGGTGTCGATGTCATGCTTTCAGTTGCGCTAGCTAAGCGCCCAATTGATCGTTATCAAAGCGCAGGTTTAATGCTTGATGATCTATTCCGGATTCACAGTGGTCAAGTCGTTAAGGCTAAAATTGCTCGTAAGCCGATCACTCGCAAAACTTTAGTAATTAGTTTGGTGGGCCTGCTAATTGTTAGTGGTGCTGCAGTCTTCGGATTAAATATGTCTAATACCGGAACCACTGGCGGTCCTTCTAATTCAGTACCAAATGTAATTGGGTTAACTGAAGCCGAAGCAAAAGCACAGCTTGGTGATTACGTGGTTACTGTTCAGCGTGCTCATGACCCACAGATACCGGTAGATCGAGTTTCAAATCAAATACCTGTTGCATCTGCGCAAGCTAAGCCTGGTTCAGCGGTAGTGCTAACAATCTCTGATGGGCCAGGTGATGCCCTTGTTCCTGATGGGTTAATTGGTTTATCACTCGGTGATGCACGCGCAGTATTAACCTCAGTTGGTTTAGTTGTGGCACGGACCGAAGTTTCACCATCAGATAAACCACAAGGAACTGTGTTGTCTGTTACTCCCGAGATGGGTTCAACAGTTACCGCTGGTACTGGTGTGGTTTTAACAATTGCAAATGGTGAAGTTGAGATTCCTAATTTGATTGGAGTTGAAGCTATTCAAGCTCGGGCAATTCTAATTAATTCAAATTTCTTGATAAAAGAATTTAATGATTACGATTCTGCTCAACCAATTGGTGTGGTTATTCGTCAATTCCCTGAAGCTGGTGCAACTCGCACGATTGGTGAATCAGTAACGATCACAATTAATAAAGCGCCTTAGCCGCGGGTACCAATAACTGGTGATAAACCAACTGCTTTAGTTTGCGCGTTTTTATCCCCGCACTCAGTTAACCAGTTAGCTAACATCGCATGTCCGTGTTCAGTTAAAACAGATTCTGGATGGAATTGCACACCTTCAATTGGTAGCGACTTATGTCGCACAGACATCACAATGCCGCCTTCAGTTTCACCAGTAATTTGTAATTCATCTGGCACGGTGGCGCGTTCGATTGCTAATGAGTGATATCGAGTTGCGGTAAATGGTGAAGGTAAATTAGCAAACACGCCTTCGCGGTTATGAGTTATCTCCGAAGTTTTTCCGTGCATTAACTCTGGTGCGCGCGAAACGGTTGCCCCGAATGCAACACCTATTGCTTGATGACCTAAACAAACTCCAAATAGCGGAATCTTTTTCTCGGCGCAGAATTTAATCATTGCAATACTTATGCCCGCCGCTTCTGGAGTTCCTGGCCCTGGTGAAATCAAAACGCCGTCGTAATCGATAGCTGCTTCAGCTGAAATTTCATCATTTCTTACAACCGTGGTTTCGGCACCAAGTTGACCCAGGTATTGCACCAAGTTAAAAACAAAAGAGTCGTAGTTATCTACGACAAGAATCTTGGTGGTGGTCATGGGGCAATTCTGGCCTACTCACAGCTTTGACGCGGTTGATATTTTGCCCCGTCCTGTTACCCTTGGCGACATGCCTAAGTCCAAATTGCGCAAGAAGGTTCAAGAGCAGCATGCTCATGACCAAGAGATCGTTGACCGCACTCCACACGGCCCGCTTGAGAGCCCATCGTGGCTAGCTCCAACCATGGTTGGCTCATTCCTGGTCGGCCTTTTCTGGATTGTGACTTTCTATGTAAGCCAGACTCAGTACCCAATTCCTAATATTGGTGCCTGGAATATGTTGGTTGGCTTCGCATTTATCGCTTTTGGCTTCTCATTAGCCACCAAGTGGCGCTAGTTTCTACTTTTTAGCCAGTTATCCACAACGATCTCCACAGATGTGGAGAATTACAGCCATGTAATTAGGTCGGTAATCAGCGGCGGCGAAGAATCAACTGAGCAGCCAGTGCTCCGCCAAATAAGCCGCCCAGGTGCGCCCGCCAGTCAACCCCGCCCAAGATAAAACCAACTACAAAGTTCAGGCCGATGATTATGGCAATTTCGCGAATATCAGCGCCTATGGTTTTTCCGACAATTAAAAAAGCGCCGAATAAACCAAAGACGGCGCCGGAAGCTCCAACGGATACAAAGTTACCGTTATTGAAAAATACTGATGCAAGCGAACCAGTTAAAAGTGAAACTGTGAAGATAACCAAGAACTTATTTCTGCCATAAGCAGACTCAATTGGAGTTCCCAAGATGTAGAGCGAATACATATTAAATCCCAGATGCATTAAGCCACCATGAGTTAGCGCAACTGTAATTAATCGATACCACTCGTTGCTGTATTGCAAATAATCTAGACCGGGTAGCAATAGTTGACTCTGTAGATCAGGGAGTAATTGTTGCGCTAAATAAGCAGCAAGGATAATTAAAATTAACGCGTTAGTTGCGGTTCGTCTAATTACCACCATAGTTAGTTACGCCAGTTCTGGGTATTTAAGCGACGGTAATTGAATTAATTTTGATTGGTGTTACTGGGCGATCTTGCGCACCAGTCTTTGTTGTGCCAATTGCATCTACAATCACTTGGCTTGCAGCATCTTTAACTTCACCAAAGATGCTGTGCTTGCGGTTTAACCAAGTTGTTGGCGCAACTGTGATGAAGAATTGTGAGCCATTGGTTCCTGGGCCTGAGTTAGCCATTGCAAGAATGTAGGGACGATCAAAAGTTAGTTCGCCATGGAATTCATCGGCAAATTTGTAACCTGGGCCGCCAGTGCCTTGACCTAGTGGGTCTCCGCCTTGAATCATGAAGCCATCGATAACGCGGTGAAAAACTGTGCCGTCGTAAAGATTGGCAGTTGATTTTTCGCCAGTGCGTGGGTCAACCCATTCACGTGCACCAGTTGCTAGTTCAACAAAGTTCGCAACTGTTTTTGGTGCATGATCAGGAAAAAGTTCAATAACGATGTCGCCCATAGTTGTGTGCAGTGTTGCTGTTGTCATTTTATTTTTCCTTTTCGTTATTTATAAATGGGTGCGAAAAAGTGTTACTTGAGTGGAGACCAGGGGAATCGAACCCCTAACCCCCGCCTTGCAAAGGCGGTGCTCTACCAATTGAGCTAGGTCCCCGTGTTGAGCGGGGGGTGGGCCTAGATGGACTCGAACCATCGACCTCTTCCTTATCAGGGAAGCGCTCTAACCAGGCTGAGCTATAGGCCCGCAA
>JBEINS010000040.1:0-7869 GCA_040377985.1 Candidatus Planktophila sp.
ACGCAACCAGCAAGCTTTGCAAGACGCTCTTGAAACTTATCGCGGTCTTAATATGAATCAGAACCTTCAATTTCATTACGGATCTGCTGAACGCGACCCTTGATCTGTGCCTCATCGCCAGCACCTTCAACGATTGTTGTCTCTTCCTTGCTGATAACTACTTTGCGAGCTTTACCTAGAAGTTCAAGGCCGGCTTGATCAAGCTTTAGGCCAACTTCTTCAGAGATAACAGTTGCACCAGTAAGGATTGCAATATCTTGCAACATCGCCTTACGACGATCACCAAAACCTGGTGCCTTAACTGCAGCAGCACGGAAAATTCCGCGAATCTTATTAACAACAAGTGTGGCAAGTGCTTCGCCTTCAACATCTTCAGCGATGATGGCAAGTGGCTTACCTGATTGCATTACCTTTTCTAGAATTGGTAGCAAGTCTTTAATGTTTGAAATCTTTGAGTTAACAAGTAGCACGTAGGCATCTTCTAGAACTACTTCCATACGATCTTGATCAGTTACGAAGTAAGGTGAGATGTAACCTTTATCAAAGCGCATACCTTCAGTTAGTTCGAGTTCAAGACCAAAAGTATTTGATTCTTCAACTGTGATTACGCCTTCTTTGCCGACTTTATCCATTGCTTCGGCGATCATTTCACCGATAGTTGAATCAGCCGCTGAAATAGATGCAGTAGCTGCAATCTGTTCTTTTGAATCAACGCTCTTTGCCATTGAAAGCAGTTCGGCAACGATCGCTTCGACAGCCTTTTCAATTCCGCGCTTTAGCGCCATTGGATTTGAACCAGCTGCAACGTTACGTAGGCCTTCGCGAACAAGTGCTTGAGCAAGTACGGTCGCAGTTGTGGTTCCGTCGCCGGCAACATCGTCAGTCTTCTTAGCAACTTCCTTAACTAATTCAGCGCCAATTTTTTCCCATGGATCATCTAGCTCGATCTCTTTGGCAATAGATACGCCGTCATTAGTAATTGTTGGGGCGCCCCACTTCTTCTCGAGGACGACGTTACGTCCGCGAGGTCCGAGCGTTACTTTTACGGCATCGGCGAGTACGTTCATTCCTCGCTCAAGCCCACGACGGGCTTCTTCGTTAAAGGCAATCTGCTTGGCCATGGTCTTGCTCCTTTTAGTAGCGGTTCATTTCTATATCGTTTAAGGGCGTTTTATCACTCACGCCCCTCGAGTGCTAACGCCAAATCTACGCAGATTATTTCGCCCGCGCAAAACGAGGCCAAGGCCGAAAGTTGGTTGGTTTGGGTGCTTGAGCGGGCTTTGAAGCGGGTTTAGCGGGCCGAACGAGCCTGTGTGCGGGCCTCACGAAGGCGGCGCAGGCGCTTAACTAGCATCGGCGAGGCAGCTAGGGCATCTTCGCGGTCGATCAAATCGTTAAGCAGGCGGTAATACTTGGGCGCATCCATATCGAAGAGTTCCTTGATTGAAGACTCTTTGGCGCCGGCATAACGCCACCAATTTCGTTCGAATTCCAGGATCGCCATTTCAAGATCGGTCAGATTTACCGAGACCGAGAGCTGTTCTTGTGCGGACATAAGGGCAATCTTACTTAATACATGCGTAAAAGTGTGGGAACTTCAAGTGATTTATAACCGCTGCAGAATTAGATCTATGTCGCTGAATTTTGTCCACGGATTGACTATGGCAAATCGCAATATCGGCTGACCATCATGAGATGAAGGTGGAATAAATCCAACTTGATCAGTTAATAACTCATCACTCCACTTTTGATAATCAGATGCAGTCCAACCGGTGCGAGTAAATGCCACAATTGAAAGTTCTGGTTCGCAAAGTAATTTCAAATTTGGATGTTCGCTAACTTTTTGTGCGGCATATTTTGCCACTTCAAGTGATTGTTCCATTGCTTCGGAATACGCATCTGTTCCGTATGCTGCGAGTGAAAACCAAAAAGGTAAACCACGTGTGCGGCGCGTTAACTGAATTGCATAGTCAGACGGATTCCAATTTCCATCATGCAACGTATCTAAGTACGAAGCATGTTGAGTGTGAACTTCACGCGCTAATTCAGGCGCTCGATAAATTAATGCACATGCGTCATATGGTGCAAACAACCATTTATGTGGATCAACAATTAATGAATCTGCATTCTCTATGCCATTAAATAGTGATCGCACCGAAGGTGCACACAAAGCGGCTAATCCATAAGCGCCATCGACATGAAACCAAATCTCGCGAGCTTTTGCAGCAGCACCAATTCCAGCTAAATCATCAATTATGCCTAGATTTGTAGTGCCCGCTGTTGCCACTACGGCAAATACCCGACGACCACTTTGTCGGTGTAGTGCATCAATTTCTTTAGCAACTGTGTCACCTTGCAGTTTGCCATTTTTATCAACAGCAATCTTTAAAACATCGACATCCATAACTTGCGCGGCTGATGCGATAGATGAATGTGCCTGTTCGCTACAAGCAATTACCCAGCGCGTGGTATCGGGAAAATGTTTACGCGCTTGGGCACGCGCTACAACTAACGCGGAAAGATTTCCGACGGTGCCACCCTGTACAAAAACTCCACCAGAACTTTGCGGCAAGCCCGCTAAAGCAGCAATCCAGCGCAGCGCTTGATTCTCAGCAAATACCGCACCGGCACCTTCTTGCCATGAGCCACCATATAGAGCGCTTGCGCCAACTACTAGATCAAAAAGGTTTGCATATTCACTTGGTGCCGATGGAATGAAAGCTAAATTTCGCGGGTGATCCGTTGAGATACATGCCTTTGCTAATACCGAAGTAAAAACATCAAGTGCTTCTTTTCCACCAAGACCTTTTGCTGTGATTGTGTTTCCGACTTGAGCAAAAAGTTCAGCTTCGGATAACGGACCATCTAAAGGTGGATCACTCTTTAACCGCTCGAGGCTGTAGGCCAACACTTCATTGGCTAACGCTTCGACTTCAGGAGTGAACTCATGCATGCCGAGAGTCTGCCACTAATTAGGAAATTTAGTTAACGAATATTGCGTTGAGTCTTTTTAACTATGTTGCGCAACATGGTTGGAAATACAAAGGTGTGAAATGGCAGAACTGAATACCAATACAACTGGCCACCTAAACCATTTGGCGTAAAGGTTGCCTCTTGTTCGATGTGAGTTTTGCCGTCTACTTCGCTGACTCGAAATTCCAGCCAAGCTTTGCCCGGTAACACCATCTCGGCATAGAGGCGCAAAACAGATTCGCGTTCAATTTTCTCAACTCGCCAGAAATCTAAACTGTCTCCAACTCGTAAATGATCTGGGTCTCGCCTGCCTCGACGTAGCCCGACACCACCAAACATGCGATCGAGTAATCCTCGAGCAAACCAGAGAAAATCTGAGCCATACCAACCATGCTGGCCACCAATACCTTCGATGGTTTTCCAAATTTGCGCCAATGGAATATCAGTTGTAGTTTCGCGAAAATCTTTCAGGGTCATTTCACCCGCCCAGTCGGGATCTCCTTGGGCTTTCTGCCATGGCGCAGTTGGATAAGAAGCATCAGACCATCTGCTCTCTACTTGGCCATCACTGGTTTTTGAAAGCGCGAGAGTAACTGCGCTTTCGACATTTAGTAATCCTTCAGGTGGTGGTGGAATCAAATCATTAATGCTTTTCTTTGGATCTGCCACAACTTCATTAATCAAAGAACCAACGAGTGGTCGAGCTAGCGCAGTTGGAACTGGTGTTACCAACCCAATCCACAAACTTGATAGTTCTGGCGTTAACACTGGAACTTTAATTATCCATCTGCGCGGCAAGCCAGATAGTTTGGCAAATTTTTGCATCATGTCAGCATAGGAAAGTATCTCGGGGCCGCCGATATCAAAAACTTTGCCTACTGGAACTTCTAAAGCTGCCGCCCCACGTAAGTAATAAAGCACATCTCTAATTGCGATTGGGTGAGTTAGATTTGAAACCCACTTAGGTGTAGTCATGATCGGCAGTCGGTGAGTCAAGTGACGCAACATTTCAAAGGATGCCGAACCTGAACCGATAATTATTCCGGCCCGTAGTTCTAATACTGGCACAGCACCAGAAGCTAGTTCGGCACCAGTTTGAACTCGAGAAGCTAAATGCTGGCTAGATTTTTTATCATTTGCGATTCCGCCTAGATAAACAATTTGTGAAATTCCCGCGGCTTCAGCCGCTTTAGCGAAACCACGAGCCATAACCGCTTCAATGTCATCAAAATTCTTACCCAGATTAATGGAGTGCAATAAATAGAACGCAGTATGAACTCCAGTTAGCGCTGCAATTAAATCGGACTCGGAGTTGGCATTTCCTTCCACAATTTCCACATGGTTAAACCAAGGTTGACCTTTAATTTTCTCTTTATCGCGGACAAAGACCCGTACTTCTAAATCTTCATTCAATAAACTTCGTACCAAGCGACCACCCACATAGCCAGAAGCCCCTGTTACTAGGTACTTGCGGTCTTTGGTCTGCGGTTCCATGAGATAAACAATAGACTTAACCAATTAGTTTTGCAGTTTTGAATTTGGGAAGGAGATCACATGGCTAAGCCTCGCGTAGTTATTTTGGGTGCAGGCTTCGGTGGTTTAACTGCTGCCCGTGAATTAGCTGGCAAAGCCGATGTGACCCTAGTTGATCGCCATAACTTCCAAACTTTTCTGCCTTTGCTCTACCAGGTGGCAACTGCTGGGTTAGCCGCTGATCATGTTGCTTATCCGGTTCGAAGTGGTCTGCGCAAGAGTGATATTAAATTTCGAATGGGTTCACCGATTGAAATCGATCATAAGAACCAAGCGATCAAATTGGATAGCAGCGAAGTTCTGCATTTTGATCACTTAATTTTTGCCCTTGGTTCTGCCACTGCAGATTTCAATATTCCTGGCGTAAGCGAGCACGCACTTGGCATGAAGAGCGTTGCCGATGCGATTAATATCCGCGCCGAAATTATGCGCAGGTTCGAAGATCTCTGTCGCTTTGAAGATGAAACAATTCTTTCCCTAACCGTCGTTGGTGGTGGGCCTACTGGTGTTGAAATGGCCGGTGCGTTAGCCGAACTTATTTCTGGACCACTTAAGAATGACCACGAACATGCGGCAAAACATATGAAGATTAATTTGATCGAAGCTGGACCACGTCTGCTACCTACTTTCTCTGCCAAGTTATCAGCACGTACTAAACAAGATTTAGAAAAAATGGGCGTTCAGGTTTTCTTAAATACTGCAGTGGCAAAAGTTGCGCCACGTAAGATCTCAATCAAAGATGGTACTGATATCCCGTCAGAAGTAACTATTTGGGCCGCGGGTGTGCGCGGTGAGCCAACAGCTGAAGCGTTAAAACTGCCAATTGTTAAATCAAGAATTGATACCACGCCAACCTTGCAGGTAAATCACTACCCAAATATTTGGGCAATTGGTGACATTGCAGGCTTGACCGATGCAAAAGGCAATTTACTTCCGATGGTGGCTCCGGTTGCACTTCAGCAAGGTGCCTGGGCAGCTAAGCAGATTCTAAATTTAAGTAATGGTCGACCAACAGCGGATTTCAAATACCGCGATAAAGGTTCGATGGCGACTATCGGCCGCCATAAGGCAGTTGTTGAAGTTAAAAATCTTAAACTTACTGGAGTTCCTGCTTGGTTTATCTGGATTTTCCTACATCTCTTCTATCTTTTAGGTGGTCGCAATAAAGTCGGCACAATTGCAGACTGGACCTGGAACTATTTAACTTTTGATCGCGGAAATCGTCACATCATGGATATTGCGTAGTCGATAACTTCAAATGAAATATTTAAACGTCTCTGGCTATCCACTCTGGAGCTTTGAGTGGGCTAATAACGGTGAAGCAGTGCTTCTATTACATGGCGGACTGAGTAATACCGATTCATTTGCTGATGTAATGGTTACGCCTCTGCAAGATTCATTTCACTTATATGCATACGACCGCGCTGGCCATGGCCGCAGCGCCGACCAGCCAGGAAGTTTTCACTTTGATTTTCAACGTGATGAAGCAATTGCATTTATTTCCGAAGTAATTAAGGAACCAGTTCATTTAGTTGGCTATAGCGATGGTGCCAATATTGCGCTGATGGTTGCTATTGCACGGCCCGATCTAGTTAAATCAATTGTTTCCATTGCGGCTAACTTCAATGCCGATGGGATCGTTGAGTTGCCGATATTTGATCCGGCTGGAATCAGTGATGAAGAGCGTGCTGAATACGCTTTGATGTCACCAGATGCGCCAGAAACGCTAGCAATAAAGAATGCCAAAATGCACGAGATTTGGAAAGTCGAACCAGATATTGATATCGCAGAGATCGCGAAGATCAGTGTGCCAACGCTAATAATGGCTGGCGATGATGATGTCGTTAAGCATTCACATTCGATTGAACTTTATGAAGCTATACCGCTTGGTCAATTGGCGATTGTCCCCGGAACTTCGCATGGTTTAGTGAAAGAAAAACCAGAAATTGTCACTGCACTTATTAAAAGTTTTTTAATTGATCAGTCATACCCGATAACCAGGCAACCAATTCGCCGCACTAATCCTGCTTAACTCTCGATTGGTTCAATCTTGCCGGTTGTCACATTATAAATTCCGCCACTAACAATCACATTCTTAGGAATTAACGGAAATGCACGGATACGCGCGAGATCCTGACTTAGTGCAGCGCGCTGATCAACCACGGTGTTAAATTCGAGTGAGCGAGTATCTACGCCATGTTTTTCTTCAATCATTGCATGAATAACTTCTTCATCCTCTTGGGCCATACGACAATCAGTGTGTGGCATAACCAAAATACGATCAACGCCAAGTAGGTAGGTTGCTAAAACCAATGTGCGAAGTACATCTTGTGTGACGCGAGCTCCAGCATTACGCAAAATTTTGGCATCGCCCGATTTCATACCAACTACTGAAAGCGGATTTATACGTGAATCCATGCAGGTAACAATCGCTAAACCACGCGCTGCTCGGCCAGTTAGTTCGCTATATTTAAAACTCTTTGCATAATCTTCATTGGCGCGCCAAAGATCATCAAAGCCAGGTTCAAACTCTGGATTTATTGGTGTGCTCATGGCTCGTAGTCTAACAAGATAGGTAGTTGCTCTCGTTTTATAAACTGGAGCCCCCCGTCAGGATTGAACTGACGACCTACGCATTACAAGTGCGTTGCTCTACCACTGAGCTAGGGAGGCCTTTACTTACATTGCTGCAAGGGTCGTAATTATGGCAGGAGATCGAGAAATTCAGAAATCGTTAACGTTATGTCCAGTAATATCCCTGTAGATTGCGCCTATGCGACTCGGTGTTCTAGATCTTGGATCGAACACTATTCACCTGCAGGTAGTAGATGCCCATCCAGGTGCACGGCCAAGCCCGACTACCAATCAAAAGGTCGAGCTGCGCTTAACTGATTATCTTAATAAATCTAATGAGATCACCGAGGATGGAATTGCGCTGCTGCGCCAAGCGATCTCTGATGCCGTAGATCATGCTCGCGAATTTAAAACCGATGAGATCTTAGCTTTTGCAACATCGGCTATTCGAGATGCTCGTAATGGTGCGCAAATATTGGCCAACCTAAATCAAGAATTTGGCATTGAGATTAATATTCTTTCTGGCGACGAAGAAGCAAATATGACTTTTCTGGCTGCTCGTCGTTGGTATGGCTGGTCAAGTGGTCGACTGCTAGTAATTGATATTGTCGGTGTTTCGCTAGAAATCGGCTTAGGTGATGACGAAAATCCTGAGGCGACTATTTCTTTACCGCTGGGCGCTGCTCGACTAACCAGAGAATTTTTAGAAAACGATCCTTATACAAGTAAGGAAATCAAAAACCTAGAGTCCAAAGTACGCGAATTGGTCGTTTCTGAACTACCTGAAGA
>JBEINS010000169.1:0-2495 GCA_040377985.1 Candidatus Planktophila sp.
AAATAGAATCTGACATTTCAACGGTTTGAATAACGAAAGTAGTTGGACCCAACTGTTTGCCGCTGGCTGCAAAATTAGCAACCCCGCCGTTGCTTAACAACCAACGTTTTTCAGCTTTCGACCAAGTTGCTTCGTATTTTGACGCTGGCCATCGCAGCGACACCGAATCAATTGCAACGCCACCCGCCGGTGCATCACCAAAACTCCAGCCAGCTGATTTAGAAATCGCAATATCTCGTTCATCGGCCTTAGCTTTTTCCAGCAGCAAGTCGCCTCGTAAGACCATGTCATATGGGGCTGGCCTATTCGCATCTCGAGTGTAGATAGTCGGTGACTGACGTTGAGCCCCGTAATCCCAAAGATTTGAATTAGCAATTACTGTGAGCATTGCTCGCTGCGCGCCACTATAAGCAAAAATTACTTTGCCGTATTGCGACAAGATATCGATATCAGAGATACGAGCGCTTCTTATTGGTCCGATATTAGTTGGAATCACTGATGAGAAAATTGCGGCTAGTCGCGTTAAGCCACCTTCTACTTGTTCGATGTAAACAACGTCAGCGTCTTCTAGACCAATCTGTGGACGGGCTGATGATGTGTCATCGAGTTTGACCGCCATGATTGGCCCGTCTACCCCAATGCGACCGCTTATTGAATTGTAAGTTATCTCTTCTTGGGTTGAATCAGATCCCATTTCACTGGCACAGCCCGAGAGCACAAGTGAAGAAAGTGCGAGGAGAAAAATAAATTTAGATCGCATCGGCTTCAAATTCATAAGTAACAGGCAACGGCGCCGTGCCTGCAAGACGGAATAATCTAAATACTAACTTGCTCCGAATTAACTGAGTGCGCGTAACGGATTCAACATGAATAGAAATAGCAACTTTAATCTTGTCGGTGAGTTGCTCGAGTTCATGTAGCAGCGCCTGATCTGACTTAGCCACAATGCTTTCACGCTCAGCGAGCATCATTCCGAGCGCTCCTGATAAAACACTTTCGGCACTTGAGCGATCCTCGATGTCGGCTCCTCTTGCTTGATAGGCACTTGCCGTAAGCAGGAGCGAGGTTGCTGGATCTGTTATTGAACTGCGAGCAACATCAAGTGCAATCGCAGCTCGACGTTGCAAGAGCGAATCAAGTGTTGCCCAACTCGTTTCAACCCGGTGATGTAGTCGATCTAAGCGACTGGCTGAGAAACTTAAATACCAGAAGATCAAAATCGCCAGACCTACGAAGAGAATTACATTTTTCACTTTTAGTCTCTCCCTAACAATCTAGTCCACGAACGATTCTCTGAAGTGAGTGAAACCTTCTGACCACTAACCATAGCCAGCTCGTATACTTCAAAAATCTCTTCACCGACTTGGCCCCAGTCAAATCTTTGCGCATGAACTGCGCCCGCGGCAGCTAATTCTTTTCGCTTGCTTTCATCCCGCAATAAATCAATAATCACTTTAGCCAAGTTCTCAGAATTTTCTGATTCAAAAAGTGCGCCGTACTGACCATGGCCTAACACATCGGCGAACGCCGGAATATCACTGGCAACTACTGCAGCACCCCCAGCCATTGCCTCAGCCAAAATAATGCCGAAAGATTCACCGCCGGTATTTGGCGCAATGTAAAGCGAAACACTTGCCAGGAAGTCAGCTTTGTCTTCTTCGCTGATCTTGCCTAGGAATTCAACCCGATGACGAAGTTGGGGATCCACCTTCGCTAACACCTCTTCACTATCGCCAGGACCGGCAATCAGAACTCGAATATCTGGAATAAAGCGCGAGATAATTGGTAAGGCATCAAGCAGAACTGGTAAACCTTTACGATCTTCTTCGAATCTTCCTAGGAAACCTATTGTGTTGCCTTGCCATTGCGGGCGAGATGAACCATCGCGGTAATTATCGGCATAAATTCCATTTGGAATCACAATCGCATCCGTCTCTAGATGCGCTGTTAGCGTTAGCCGGGCAGATTCACTAACTGCAATACGGGCTGAAAGCTTCTCGATAACTGGTTCTAGAATGGGTCCAATCGCAAAAATTGCCTTTTGATACTTTGCGGCAGCATGGAATGTGCCCACCATTGCCCCTTCGCCAGCCCAACAGGCAAGTAGTGAGAGTGAAGGTATCGCTGGCTCATGTAAGTGGAGCAGATCAAAATCACCATCATTGATCCAGCTGCGAACTCGACTATTTGCACCAACCCCGAACAACACTCGAGCAACTGCGCCGTTATAAGGAATCGAAATCGCACGGCCGGCACTTACAACATAGTCAGGTAAATCTTCGCTTTCAGTTGCCGGTGCCAGTACTTCAACGTAGTGACCATTGCTGATTAAAAACTCGGCTAAATCGCGGACATGGTTTTGCACGCCACCTGGAAAATCCCAACTGTAGGGACAAACAAGTCCAATTCTTAATTTCCGCTTAATCATGAGCGCTCCACAAAGTCGCCATCAACCCAAATCCGTTGCAACATATGCCAGTCTTGCGGGTATTCGG
>JBEINS010000002.1:0-21000 GCA_040377985.1 Candidatus Planktophila sp.
CAGCCAAGAAAGCGGTAGCGAAGAAGGCCCCTGCCAAGAAAGCTGTGGCCAAGAAGGCAGCACCTGCTAAGAAAGCCGCAGCTAAAAAGGCAGCACCTGCCAAGAAAGCTGCGCCAGTTAAGAAGGCCAAAACAAGTGTTGCCCGCCCAGCTGCAACTAAGCCTGCTTCTAGTAAAACAATTGGCAAGCCATTTCCGGCTAAAGCAGGATCTAAAACCACAATTAGCGTTGATGAAAAATCACAAACTGTAAGTGTTAATACTGTCGTAATTGCACCCGTTGAAGTTGTGGTTGAAGAACGCCGCTTAGTAATGCCACCTCCACCGCGTCCTAATAAGAGTAGTAAAAAAGTTGCACCTCTTAAGCCATTGAAAGCTGCACCATCACCATTGGTTGCGGCAGAAAATGAAGGAGCTTGGACTGCTGCGGAACTTAAAGCTATCCGGGCTGAGATTTCAAAAGAACTGCTTCGCCTGAAAGATGAGTTAGCAAAAGTTGAACTTGAGATGGATGACTTGATCCATTCTTCATCTGAAGGTGCTGGCGATGATCAGGCCGATGCGGGTACCAAGACTTTCGAACGCGAACATGAAATGTCGCTTGTAATTAATGCGCGCGACATGGTGCTTCAAACAGAACGTGCTCTCGAGCGAATTGATACCAAGAGTTATGGTCTTTGCGAAGAATGTGGCAACACAATTGGTAAAGCCCGTTTACAAGTTTTCCCACGCGCAACGCTCTGCATGATCTGCAAAGCTAAGGAAGAACGGCGCTAACGTGCGCCGCCTCTATTTAGTTGCGGCACTGACATGGGGGCTGGACTTAGCTTCCAAGATTTGGGCAGTAAATAACCTTTCAGCGCGTAATCCAGTTGAAATCCTCGGCTCTTTTTTCCAATTAACTCTGGTTCGAAACCCCGGGGCTGCCTTTAGCTTTGCAACTGGGGCGACAGTTGTGTTCACTGGTATCGCCGTCGCGGCTGTCATCGTGATCGTTTATTACAGCAGTAAAATAACCTCGTTAGGCTGGGCAACCACCCTTGGATTACTCCTTGGTGGGGTTCTAGGCAATTTAACTGATCGACTTTTTCGAAGCCCAGGCTTCTTTAAAGGCGAAGTAATTGATTGGCTCGAAATAACCAATTGGCCAGTGTTTAACTTAGCCGACAGCGCGATCGTAGTTGCTGCGTTCCTAGCAATAGTTTTAACAATTAGAAATGTTGGGCCAGTAGATGCCGCAAAATAAAAGCAATCGTGAATTGCGGACTTTGGCTGTTCCTGAAGGCGTAGCTGGTGAACGAATCGATAGTGCGCTAACTCGCGTCTTGGGTCTATCTCGAACTGCAGTTGTGCGACTTCTAGAAGATGGTGACATTACAACTGATGGTCGAGCGCTTCAAAAATCTGAAAGAGTTGAAGCTGGCCAAATTATTGAAGTTCTTTTACCGGCACCGCTAAATCCGGATCCAATTCCATTGACCCCAATTGAAGGTCTAACAGTTGTTTACGACGACGATGCAATCGTGGTTATTGATAAACCAGTTGGTTGCGCGGCACATCCAAGTCCTGGCTGGACTGGTCCAACTGTGGTCGGCGCACTCACTGCAGCCGGTTACACAATTACTACAACCGGACCAGCAGAACGCGCGGGCATTGTTCATCGACTTGACGTCGGAACGTCTGGGTTAATGGTGGTTGCTAAATCTGATCAGGCTTATCACGTTTTAAAGGATGCATTCCGTGATCGCACTGTTGAAAAAATTTATCATGCTCTTATTCAAGGACACATTGATCCATCCAGTGGCACCATTGATGCTCCAATTGATCGCCACCCAAAAGAAGATCATCGATTTGGTGTAGTTGCTAATGGCAAGATCAGCATTACTCACTACGAAGTTATTGAATATTATCGATCAGTGTCATTAGTTCAAGTAGAACTCGAGACTGGTCGCACGCACCAGATTCGAGTTCACTTCTCAGCGCTTCATCATCCGCTAGTTGGCGACACGACTTATGGCGCAGACCCAGTATTAGCCAAAAGCTTAGGCATGGCGCGACCTTGGCTCCATGCCTTAGAACTACGATTTGCCCACCCGAATACTGGGGCACCAATGTCGTTCAAGGCACCTTATCCAAGTGACCTGCAAACCTCGTTGGGGCTGCTCAGCGACGCGGTTCTTCCATAATTATCGGCTTCCGGAAAGAAGATTTTCAACTAAATGTCTGACTCATTCGTTCACCTACACGTACATACCGAGTACTCGATGCTCGATGGTGCGGCGCGCGTTGGCGAACTAGTGCAAGCAGCAGCGGGGCAAGAAATGCCAGCGATTGCAATGACCGATCACGGAAATGTTTTCGGCGCTTTTGATTTTTATAAGCAAGCAACTAAAGCTGGCATTAAACCAATCATCGGTATTGAAGCCTACGTGGCGCCCGAATCTAGATTCAATAAGAGTCGAGTTAAGTGGGCCGATGGTGGCGAAGATGATGTTTCAGGTGGTGGCGCATATACCCACATGACGATGCTGGCTGAAAACAATGTAGGACTAGCAAATCTTTTCCGGTTATCTTCGTTGGCATCGCTTGAGGGTTTCTACTACAAGCCACGTATGGATCGTGAATTACTTTCTAAGTATGCCGAAGGAATTATTGCAACCACTGGTTGTCCCGGTGGCGAGATTCAAACCCGATTACGCATGGGTGCATATAAAGAGGCACTGCGCGCTGCAAGTGATTACCGCGATATTTTTGGTGCTGATAATTTCTTCCTCGAATTAATGGATCATGGAATCGATATTGAAACTCGAGTTAAAGCCGATCTCATGAAATTAGCTAAAGATTTAAAGTTGCCGCTATTAGCAACTAATGATCTGCACTACACCGCTAAGGCTGATGCTAAATCACATGAGGCGCTGCTCTGCGTGCAATCAGGTTCAACGCTGGCTGATCCAAAACGCTTTAAATTTGATAACGATGAATTTTATTTAAAGACACCGGCTGAGATGCGCGAGCTCTTTAAAGAGTTGCCTGAAGCCTGCGATAACACCTTGCTGATTGCTTCACGTTGCGATGTTAAATTACGTGAAAACGAAAATTTGATGCCAGTATTCCCAGTTCCGGCCGGAGAAACTGAAGTAACTTGGCTGGTTAAGGAGTCTCAGGCAGGTTTAGCGCGCCGACTAAATGGTGAAGTTCCTGCAGCATATTCCCAGCGTTTAAATTACGAACTTGAAGTTATGAATAAAATGGGTTTTCCGGGCTACTTCTTAGTGGTTGCCGACTTAGTTTCACATGCGCAAAGTCAAGGTATTCGAGTTGGCCCTGGTCGTGGTTCGGCGGCTGGTTCATTAGTTGCATATGCCTTAGGTATTACTGGACTTGATCCAATCGAACATGGGCTTTTGTTTGAGCGATTCCTAAATCCAGAGCGTATCTCGATGCCTGATATCGATCTGGACTTCGACGAACGTCGTCGCAGCGAGATGATTCGTTATGCCACAACTAAATATGGCGAAGATCGTGTTGCCCAAATCATTACTTACGGCACCATCAAATCGAAGCAAGCGATTAAAGATTCCACTCGAGTCCTTGGTTATCCATATGCAATAGGTGAACGGTTAACTAAAGCCTTGCCGCCTGCTGTAATGGGTAAAGATATTTCATTAGGTGGCGTATTTAATCCGCAAGATGATCGCTATGGCGAAGCAAATGAATTCCGCCAACTTTATGAAACTGACCCTGATAGCAAGGTAGTTGTCGATACTGCTCGTGGCCTCGAAGGACTCAAGCGACAGTGGGGAGTCCACGCCGCTGGTGTGATTCTCTCTGCCCAACCATTACTTGATGTAATTCCAATTCATCGTCGCGAAGCTGATGGCGCGATAATTACCCAATTCGATATGGGGGCTTGCGAAGCTACCGGTTTATTAAAGATGGATTTCTTAGGACTTCGAAACCTTTCAGTTCTTGATGACTGCTTGCTAAATATCAAAGCAAACCGAGGCGAAGAAGTAGTTCTCGAAACGCTAAAACTCGATGATAAGAAAACGTATGAGTTACTTGCACGTGGGGACACCCTGGGTGTGTTTCAGCTCGATGGTGGGCCAATGCGTGCACTACTTAAGAGTTTAGCGCCAGATTCATTTGCCGATATTTCAGCAGTAATCGCGTTATATCGTCCAGGCCCGATGGGTGAAAATGCGCACAACAACTATGCCGATCGCAAGAATAAACGTAAGCCGGTTGAGCCAATTCATTCTGAACTGGAAAAGCCACTCGAAGAAATTCTGGGCGACACCTACGGCCTAATAGTTTATCAAGAACAGGTAATGGCAATCGCCCAGAAAGTTGCGGGGTTCTCACTCGGGCGTGCAGATCTTTTGCGTAAGGCAATGGGTAAGAAAAACCGTGATGTCCTAGATAAAGAGTATGTTCACTTCGAAAGCGGCATGCGTGGAAACGGCTTCTCTGCTCCGGCAATTAAACGTCTTTGGGACGTCCTAATTCCGTTCTCGGATTATGCATTCAACCGAGCACATAGTGCGGGCTATGGAATGGTTTCGTATTGGACCGGTTACTTAAAAGCTAATTACCCAGCTGAATATATGGCAGCACTTTTAACCAGTGTGCGTGATGACAAAGATAAATCTGCCCTCTATTTGTCAGAATGTCGCCGCATGGGCAGCAAAGTTCTACCACCAGATGTTAATGAATCAGATGCCGAATACACCCCGCGCGGAATTGATATCAGATTTGGGTTAGCTGCGATTCGCAATGTTGGCGAAGGTGTTGTTGCTTCGATAAAAGCTGCACGCGAAGCTAAAGGGCGCTTCACTTCATTCGGTGATTTCTTAGCCAAAGTTGATGCTCAAGTTTGCAACAAGAAGACCATTGAGTCTTTAATTAAAGCAGGCGCTTTTGATTCACTCGGCGAATCCCGTAAAGGGTTAATGAGCGTTCATCTTGAAGCCATTGACTCAGTAATTGAAAGTAAGCGCGCAGAAGCTATTGGCCAATTCGATTTATTCGGTGGCGATAGCATCACATCAGTTGCAACCATGGAAGTTGAAGTGCCAACTGGCGAATGGGAGAAAGCGCTGCTCTTGAGTTATGAGCGTGAGATGTTAGGACTCTACGTTTCTGATCACCCGCTTCTTGGCGTGGAACATATTCTGCGAGCCAGCGTTTCCAAATCAATTTCTGAGTTAATTGATGAAGGTGGCGATCACGAACAGATTGTGACCATCGGCGGTTTAATCACTGGAATTACACGCAAAATTACCAAAACTGGTTCGAACTGGGCAGTGGTAAATATTGAAGACCTCGAAGGTGCTCTCGAAGTTTTATTCTTCTCAAATACTTACAATCAATACGCACTGACCTTAACGACAGATCGAGTTGCACTTATTCGAGGTCGAGTAGATCGGCGCGAAGATAAACTTCGTTTTACTGCCCTCGAAGTAACCTATCCAGATATCACACAGGGGCCAGCTGGTCCGTTAGTGATCACAATGCCAGTGGCTCAATGCACGCCACCAATCGTTGATCGTTTGAAAGAGATCTTGCGTACTCATCCCGGAAAACGCGAAGTCCATCTGCAATTAGAGGAACCCAGCGGCAACACAGTCATGAAGCTGGAATTTAAGGTCACATCTTCACCAAGTTTGAGCGCTGACCTCAAAGCGATCCTCGGGGTTAATTGTCTGCAGAACGTGTAGCTCTTATAAGTAGAATAGGGGAGTGATTCGAACCCTTGATCTGCGTGGTCGCACATTAACTAAAGTGGAGATTAACCGCGAGATTCCGCGCGCTCGATTAGATGTCGAAACCGCCATGGCTGTGATCGCACCAATTCTGGAGCGCGTCAAAAATGGCTCTGAAGAAACTTTGCGCGAATTGGCGCAGGAATTCGATGGAGTAAAGCCAGCCCAGATTCGAGTTCCGCAGACAGCACTTGATCAAGCGCTTGCCGAACTAGATCCAGCAATTCGCACAGCGCTCGAACTTTCAATTTCGCGAATCCGCAAAGTCCATGAGGATCAAGTACGCAGCGTCAAGACTGTGCAAGTAGTTGACGGTGGCACTGTTACCGAAAAATGGATTCCAGTTGATCGCGTTGGATTATATGTTCCAGGCGGCCGTGCGGTTTATCCGAGTAGCGTGATGATGAATGTAGTTCCGGCGCAAATTGCAAAAGTGTCTAGCATTGCTGTTGCATCACCGCCACAAAAAGAATTTGGCGGACTTCCGCACCCAACTATCTTGGCTACTTGCGCATTACTTGGCATCACTGAAGTTTATGCAGTTGGGGGAGCCCAGGCGGTAGCGCTATTTGCTTATGGAATCGATGGTTTTTCTGAAAAGTGCGATTTGGTAACTGGTCCCGGAAATATTTATGTGGCTGCTGCAAAGCGCGCACTTCGTGGGGTGATTGGTATTGACTCTGAAGCCGGCCCAACTGAAATTGCAATTTTGGCTGATGAAAGTGCATTTGCTAGCGATGTCGCAGCAGATCTAATTAGCCAAGCCGAACACGATCCGATTGCAGCTGCAGTGCTGGTTACAACTTCGATTGAGCTAGCAACTGCGGTTCAAGGCGAACTAAAGATTCGTGTTGCGGCAACGAAACATAGCGATCGAATTACCAAAGCGCTTTCTGGTATCCAGTCGGCAATAGTTCTAGTTGATTCAATCGCGCAAGGTCTCGATGTGGTTAACGCATACGCAGCTGAACACTTAGAGATTCAAACTAAAAATGCGGCAAGGGACGCCGAATTAATTCGCAATGCCGGCGCAGTTTTCATCGGTCGGTTTACGCCAGTGTCACTAGGCGACTACGCGGCGGGTTCTAACCATGTTCTGCCCACAGGCGGTTGCGCCTGTCATTCCAGTGGTTTATCAGTGCAAACATTCTTACGCGGCTTGCACTTTGTTTCCTACAATCAAGAATCATTCCTTGATCTGGTTCCAACCGTGGTAACGCTGGCTAATTCTGAAGATTTACCCGCACATGGTGAAGCGATGACTGCCCGCCTGGAGCAGTTATGAGTAATTCAAATAATTGGCCGACTTGGCTGCCGCTGCGCGAACCGCTTAAACCAATGTCGCCATATGGTGCGCCGCAGGTTGCGGCAAGTGCTCAACTAAATACCAATGAGAATCCGTTTGCGCCATCTGCGGCCCTTGTTGCCGCAATTACCAAACGTGTGGGCGAAGTTAGCGCGACCCTTAATCGATATCCAGATCGTGATGCGATTGCATTGCGTGCCGGGTTAGCTAAATACATAACGGCTCAGACTGGCGTTTCTTTTGATGTGGCTAATCTTTGGGCTGCAAATGGCAGCAATGAAATAATCCAATCTATTTTTCTAGCATTTGGTCGCGAGAGCGCACTTGGTTTCACACCTTCGTACTCAATGCACCCCCTGATTGCCAAAGTAACTTCGGTTAATTGGTTAGATGGAAAGCGCCGTGATGATCATTCACTCGATGTGGCCGTTGCTGCCGACCAAGTTCTAACTGAAAAGCCAACCCTGACCTTTATCACTACGCCAAATAATCCAACTGGTTCAGTAGTAAAGATTTCTGAAATCGTCGAGTTGGCAAAAGCTACTGCTGCAGTTGGTGGATTGCTGGTAGTAGATGAGGCATATGCCGAGTTCTCAAGTGAGGCGTCGGCAGTTACGTTAATCGCACAATATCCAAATGTGATTGTAATTCGCACCATGAGTAAAGCATTCGCATTTGCTGGTGCTCGATTAGGTTATTTAGTTGCAGACCCGGCTGTGATCGATGCGCTACAACTAGTTCGCTTGCCGTATCACTTAAGCGCGATCACTCAAGCCGTTGCTGAAGTTGCACTTTCTTTTGCAGATGAACTCTTAGCTGGCGTTGATACCTTGATCAGCCAGCGCGAGATCGTGCAGGCTGGGTTAAGCAAGTTAGGTTTAAACATCACGCCGAGTGCGGCCAACTTTTTGCTCTTTGGTGGCTTTAAGCAACCGGCAGATCAGATCTGGCAGAAGTTGCTAGATCGCGGCATCTTGATTCGAGATGTGGGATTATTAGGTCAACTTCGTGTAACCATCGGCACTGCTGCCGAGAATCAAGCATTTCTATCGGCCCTAACCGAAGTTCTAGCAGAAGGAGATAAGTGAATGAGAACTGCCCGAGTCGAACGAAAGACTAAGGAATCTCATGTCCTCGTCGAGTTAAATTTAGATGGCGATGGCTCAATCAATGTTGACACCGGTGTGCCATTTTTTGATCACATGCTCTCGCAACTAGGTAAACACTCTGGCTTTAATTTAACGGTCAAGACCACCGGCGATGTTGATGTTGATTCACACCACACAGTTGAAGATACTTCGCTTGCTTTTGGTCAAGCGTTGCGTGAAGCACTCGGTGATAAAGCTGGTATCCGCCGCTTCGGCGATGCCATGGTTCCACTTGATGAAGTATTGGTGCAAGCAGCTGTTGATCTCTCGGGTCGACCATATTTAGTACACCGTCAACCAGAGATCGTTGAGTTAATCGGAACTTTTGATACCACTCTTGGAAAACATATTTGGGAATCAATTGTGGCTGAGGCGCACATCGCACTTCACATTCGCGTTCTCGAAGGTCGCAATGCGCACCACGTTTTCGAAGCGCAATTTAAGGCTGTCGCGCGTGCATTGCGTGATGCAGTTTCATTAGATGGTCGCGTCTCTGGAATTCCATCAACTAAAGGTTCGTTGTAGGCCATCATTGATTGCAATTCTTGATTACGGCTCCGGAAATCTACGTTCAGCAGAACGCGCGTTTGCGACGTCCGGTCATGATGTAGTTGTAACTGCTGATCGCAAAATTGCTCTCGAAGCAACTGGTTTGGTTATCCCGGGTGTTGGTGCATTTGCTGCCTGTATGAGCGGACTTAAGAGTGTGGCTGGCGATGAGATTGCGCGTGAACGCGTTGCACTCGGTCGCCCAACGTTAGGCATCTGCATCGGCATGCAAATACTTTTTGAGAGCGGGTTAGAGCACGCTGAAAATGGTGCTCACCAAGGTGTTGGAATTTGGTCAGGTATGGTTAAAAAATTAAACTCACCGATCTTGCCGCACATGGGCTGGAATACCGTTTCAACGACGCCTGGTTCAACAATTTTTGCTGGGGTGGAAAATGAAAGTTTTTATTTTGTGCATTCATATGCAGCAACCGCGCCAGTTGGGCAATATCAAGCTTGGTCTGAGTACGGTGAACCATTTTTAGCCGCAGTTGAAGATGGCGCGTTAACGGCAACGCAGTTTCACCCGGAAAAATCTGGCAATGCTGGACTTAAATTGATTTCGAACTGGAGTAAGAGCCTGTGAAAAAACTAGAACTTCTACCTGCCGTCGATGTTAAAGATGGTCGCGCAGTTCGCCTAGTTCAAGGCGCAATTGATAAAGAGAGCATTTATGGCGCACCACTTGAAGTTGCGCTGGAGTTTCAAGCAGCCGGCGCCGAATGGCTGCACTTAGTTGATCTTGATGCCGCCTTTGGTCGAGGGAGTAATGCCACGTTATTGGCCGAAGTAGTTGCGGCTTTAGATATCAAAGTCGAACTATCCGGTGGAATCCGTGATGATGAATCGTTAAAGCGCGCCCTAGCAACTGGCTGCACTCGAGTTAATTTGGGAACTGCTGCTCTTGAAGATCCTGAATGGACAGCTAAAGTGATTAAACAATATGGCGACCGCATTGCAGTTGGTCTTGATGTGCGGGGCACAACTCTGGCAGCGCGCGGCTGGACTAAAGAGGGCGGCGAACTTTTTGAAACTATTGAACGACTAGATCGCGATGGTTGCTCTCGTTACATCATTACCGATGTGGCAAAAGATGGCACGTTAACTGGGCCTAATCTGGAGTTATTGAAATCAGTTTGTGCTGCAACCAAAGCGCCAGTTGTTGCAAGTGGTGGCGTTTCATCCTTGGCCGATATCGCCGCAATTGCAGAGCTAGTTGAAATTGGCGTCGAAGGTTCCATCGTCGGCAAAGCTCTCTACGCTGGAGCTTTCACGCTGCCCGAAGCTTTGGCAATTGCAAATGGAAAGTTTTAAGAAATGACATTAGCTAGTCGAGTTATCGCTTGCCTGGATGTAACCGAAGGTCGCGTCGTAAAGGGCGTTAACTTCACCGATTTAGTAGATGCTGGCGATCCAGTTGAGATGGCGAAAGTTTATAACTTAGAAGGTGTTGACGAGTTAACATTCTTAGATATTTCAGCGAGTAATATGAATCGTGCGACAACTCTTGATGTTGTAGCACGCACTGCTGAACAAGTATTCATTCCACTAACTGTTGGTGGCGGTATTCGAAGTGTGGCTGATGTAAATAATTTATTGCGTGCAGGGGCTGACAAGATTTCTATAAATACTGCTGCGATCACTCGGCCTGAATTAATCTCTGAAATCGTTGATCGATTCGGTTCGCAAGTTTTAGTTTTATCCGTTGATGCTCGTCGCGCTAATACCCCTTCTGGTTTTGAAGTTACAACACATGGCGGACGCGAGAGCGCTGGCCTAGATGCTTTAGCTTGGGTCGAAAAAGCTTGCGCACTTGGGGTTGGTGAAATTTTGCTAAATTCAATGGATGCCGATGGCACTCGGGCCGGATATGACATTGGCATGATCAAAGCTGTTCGCCAAGTTGCAAATGTGCCATTGATTGCAAGCGGTGGAGCAGGGGCGTTATCTGATTTCGCAGCAGCACTCGATGCTGGCGCCGATGCGTTATTGGCAGCCAGTGTTTTTCACTTCGGCATTCATCGCATCGGCGATGTTAAGCGCTATTTGAGCCAGCAAGGCTATTCGGTTCGCACCAGCGCACTCACGTAGGGCAGAATTGCCCAATGAGCGCAATCGAGTTTCCAGCTGAGTTAATGGCTCGGTTCAGCGATCCCAGCGCCTTAATTCCAGCGATTGCTCAAGATGCGCTAACTGGTGAAGTGTTGATGCTGGCTTACATGAATCATGAAGCGCTGACTCAAACGCTAAAAACTAAAGCAGCAACTTACTGGTCTAGGTCACGTAATGAACTTTGGGTAAAGGGTGCTACTTCAGGCCACACACAGAAGGTAATTTCAGTTTCGCTAGATTGCGATAGCGATGCAATTTTAATCAAAGTAGAACAAGTTGGCGCTGCCTGTCATACCGGCGATCGCACCTGTTTTCACAATGAATTGATCGGTGAGTAGTAAGGATGCAGCTATCTGAATTTCGCGAGTACGCACGTAACTTCAATGTAGTTCCGGTTTCTCGTAAATTATTAGCTGATGGTGAAACTCCACTTGCGGTTTATCGCAAACTAGGTGCTAACCGGCCAGCAACTTTTCTATTGGAGTCTGCCGAACATGGTGGAGCATGGTCACGTTATTCATTCATCGGCGTAAATTGCGAAGCAACTTTGACGGCCGAAAATGGTTTAGCAACTTGGTTAGGTAAGCCACCTGCTGGTGCGCCAACTGGTATTGATCCATTGGCAGCGCTTCGACTCAGTGCTAATCATTTGAAATCACCAAAAATAGCTGGGCTTCCTCCGCTAACTGGCGGTTTAGTTGGCTACCTTGGTTATGACAGCGTGCGCAGATTAGAGAAACTGCCCAACTTAGCGATCGATGATTTACAAATCCCGGAATTAGCTTTTATGTTAACTACAGATCTTGCCGTCCTTGATCACAGCGATGGCACCATTACTTTGATTGCAAATGCGATCAACTGGGATGGTAGCGATGAGCGAGTTGATGAGGCTTATCACGCAGCAGTAGCCCGCTTAGATCAAATGGCAAGAGACTTAGCCTTACCACTTCCTGGATATCTTTCAGAGTTGAGTAAGCCGGCAAATAGTGCGACAGCTTCAAATATTTCAACCCCAGAGTTTCTAGCTAAAGTTGCTGCGATTAAAGAAGAGATTTTGGCAGGTGAAGCATTTCAAGTTGTGCTTTCACAGCGTTTTGAGATTGAGTGCAAAGCTGAGCCGATCGATGTCTACCGCATGCTGCGCTTGCATAACCCAAGTCCTTATATGTATTTATTCCATTTCGCCGATGGTGTTTCAGTGGTGGGTTCTAGTCCAGAAGCGCTAGTCAAGGTAACCGATGGCGAAGTAATGGTTCATCCGATTGCTGGTACTCGTAAGCGTTCTGATTCACCTGAAGAAGATGCTCGTCTGGCAACTGAGTTATTAGCAGATCCCAAAGAGCGAGCCGAACATTTAATGTTGGTCGATCTTGGGCGTAATGACTTAGGTCGGATCTGCTCAGCCGGAAGCGTCGAAGTTGTCGATTTCATGCACATCGAGCGCTATTCGCATGTCATGCATATTGTTTCAACGGTAACCGGAAAACTGGCAAGTGATGCACTGCCAGTTGATGCACTCTTCGCAACTTTCCCAGCTGGCACTCTATCTGGGGCTCCTAAGCCGCGGGCAATGGAAATTATCGAGGAGTTAGAACCAACTAGACGTGGGCTTTATGGCGGGGCTATTGGTTATATCGATTTCACTGGAAACATAGATACTTGCATCGCAATTCGAACTGCGTTGATCAAAGATGGCAAAGCATATGTACAAGCAGGTGCTGGAGTCGTTGCTGATTCAGATGCAGAATCTGAAAATCAAGAATGCCACAACAAGGCAGCTGCAGTGTTAGGTGCAATTAGTGCCGCAAATAACTTGGTTAGCAAATGAATAGCACCTTAGAAATATTGATCTCAGTAGTTATCGTAATAGCACTTACATTGTTATTAAGTCGCTCATTGAAGTTATCTTCGAAATATGAACGCAAACCACACAAGCTCTCTGATTGGAATGCGCAAGATCAGGGGATTGATCCAACTCAAGATATCGAGTCAGATAAATGAGTGTTCTAGATGAAATCATCGCCGGCGTTAAAGAAGATCTCGCTGATCGTAAAATTCCGCGAAGTGAAATTGAAGCAGCAGCTTATGGAGCAGCGCCAGTAATTGACTGCTTGCCAATCATGCGCGCTCAAGAAATGGCTGTTATCGCCGAAGTAAAGCGATCTTCACCAAGCAAAGGTGCGCTAGCAACCATTGCCGATCACGCGGAACTTGCTGAGCAATACCAAGAAGATGGTGCCAGTGCGATTAGTGTTCTAACTGAACGACGTAGATTTAGTGGTTCATTGGCTGATCTTGATGCAGTTCGTAAACGAGTTACGTTACCTATTCTGCGCAAAGATTTTATGGTTGATGAATACCAGTTCTTCGAAGCCCGGGCCCATGGCGCGGACCTTGTTCTACTTATTGTGGCCGGCCTTAGTGACAGCCAATTAAATGAATTTGCAGCGCTAACAAATGAGTTAGGAATGCGGGCACTTGTTGAGGTTCACACTCATCAAGAATTAGAACGCGCTTTAGAAATTAAACCTGACCTAGTTGGAATTAACTCCCGAAACCTTAAGACCCTAGAAGTTGATCCGAAAGCATTTGCTGAACTATTGCCCCAGATTCCAGCTGAGTTAATTCGGGTTGCTGAATCAGGAATTTCCCAGCGAAGCGATGTGGAATTCGCCCAGAAGTTTGGTGCGAACGCGATTTTGGTTGGCGAAGCCTTAGTTAAAGCGGGAGATCCGAATTTGGCGATGCGCGACCTATTGGGCCAAAGGTAGGCTTACCCCATGTTAGATTCGAAATTGGTTATCGATGGCCTGGGCCATTTTGGTCCTTACGGTGGCCGTTTCGTACCTGAAGCGCTGATCGGTGCTCTTGAAGAACTAGAAGCTGCGCATTCTTCAGCGTTGCTAGATCCAATTTTTCAGGCTGAACTTAGCGAACTGCATCGCACTTATAGCGGTCGACCAAGCATTATTACTGAAGCTAAGCGCTTTGCCGAGCATGCCGGTGGTGCACGCATTATTTTAAAGCGCGAAGATTTAAACCACACTGGTAGCCATAAAATAAATAATGTTTTAGGACAAGCTCTTCTAACTAAGCGCATGGGTAAGACTCGCATCATTGCCGAGACCGGAGCCGGCCAACATGGTGTCGCATCTGCAACAGCGGCAGCGTTAATGGGTCTTGAGTGCGTTGTTTATATGGGCGAAGAAGATACTAAGCGCCAGTCGTTAAATGTCGCTCGTATGAAATTATTAGGGGCTCAAGTTGTGCCAGTGACTTCAGGTTCGCGCACGCTAAAGGATGCCATCAATGAGGCGATGCGCGATTGGGTGACCAATGTTGAAAATACTCATTACTTATTAGGCACAGTTGCCGGGCCGCATCCATTTCCAACCATGGTGCGCGATTTCCATAAAATTATTGGGCAAGAAGCGCGTGCTCAAGTAATTGAATTAACCGGCAGACTTCCTGATGCAGTTCTTGCATGCGTTGGTGGTGGCTCAAATGCAATTGGCATCTTCCATGATTTTATTAAAGATAAAGATGTCCGATTAATTGGTCTTGAAGCAGGTGGCGATGGCGTCGAAACTGGCCGCCATGCCGCAACAATTACTGGTGGCACCCGAGGAGTTCTTCACGGTACTCGCTCATATGTTTTGCAAGATGAAAACGGTCAGACTGTTGAATCTCATTCGATTTCAGCTGGCTTAGATTATCCAGGCGTCGGCCCAGAACACGCATATCTTCATGACATTGGTCGCGCTGAATATCGCGCGATTACTGATGCGCAAGCAATGGCAGCATTCGCACTACTTTGCAAAACTGAAGGAATTATTCCAGCAATTGAAACAGCGCATGCGCTAGCTGGTGCACTACAAGTCGGAAATGAACTTGGTTCTGATGCAACACTGTTGATTAATCTTTCTGGTCGGGGCGATAAAGATGTACAAACTGCAGCTAACTACTTTGGAATTCCACTGTAGTGAGCACCAATACGGCACTTGATCAACTTTTTGTAAAAACTCGCGCTGAAAATCGCGCAGCGTTGATTGCCTATATTCCAGCTGGTTTTCCTTCACAAGCAGGATGTCACAAAGTAATTGAAACACTGACAAAAGCTGGGGTAGATGCGATTGAAATTGGCTACCCATATAGCGACCCAGTAATGGATGGCCCAACTATTCAGGCAGCGGCGACACAAGCGCTGGAAAATGGAACTGGCGTAACTGAAGTTTTTGCAGCGCTTAAGCATGCAACTGATCAAGGTGTTGCAGCAGTAGTAATGACTTACTGGAATCCAATTGAAAAATTTGGTGCAGCAAAGTTTGCCCAAGCAATTGCCGACAATGGCGGTTCCGGGGTCATCACGCCAGATCTAACCATTGAAGAATCCGATGAATGGCGCGCTGCGGTCAACACCAGTTCAATAAATCCAATTTATGTGGTTGCACCGAGTACTAAGCCTGAACGTTTAGTAAAAGTTACTGACCAGTGTGGTGGATTCATTTATGCGGCGAGCTTGATGGGTGTTACAGGTGCCCGATCTGGAATTTCAAGTGGCGCTGGCGAATTAGTAGCTAGGTTGCGCAAAGTTAGCGATAAACCAATCAGTGTTGGCCTTGGCGTTTCTAATCGCGAACAAGCCAAAGAAGTTGCCGCTTTTGCCGATGGCGTAATTGTTGGCTCCGCATTTATTAAAGCGATTCAGGATGCGCCAGATGAGCAGAGCGGTCTTGCAGCAGTCGCGCATTTAGCCAGTGAGTTAGCTAAAGGAGTTCGTGAAGCTAGATGATTCTTAACTTAATTGATAAATTTGCATTAGGTAAATACGGCAGTTGGTTTGGACTCCTTTCTCGCTTAATTTTAGGGGGCGTACTTTTTGCGGCCGGCTGGTTGAAAATTTTCACACCTGCTAAATCTCAGATGGCAGTTCGGGCCTATGAAGTACTTCCGATCTCGATAGCTAATTTCCTGGGAATTTTTCTACCTTGGTTTGAGATTGGCTTAGGCGTTCTTTTAATCTTAGGAATTGCGGTACGACTTTCCGCGTTCTTCGGTGGCGCCTTAATGGTTGTCTTCATCGCAGCAATTTCTCAGGCTTGGGCGCGTGGCCTCTCAATTGATTGTGGATGTTTCGGCGGGGGTGGCACCGTGGACCCAAGTGAGACGAAATATTTGAGTGAAATCCTGCGTGATACTGGCTTGGCATTGTTAGGTTTATATTTATTTCGCTACCCTTTGACCAGATTTGCAGTAGAAAAATTCACGAAAACCCAAGGAGAGTAAGTAAATGGCAACAAGTTCATCTGGCGGAGATAAGTTCACTCGCAATTTAGTAATCGGAATGGTTGCCTTAGTTGTCGTAGTTGGCGCTTCCTTCTCATACTTTGGTTCAAAGGGCTCGACAACTGCTGCTATTCCTTCGAGCGTATCTAAAGCCGATGGTTATGGAATTGTCTTTAACGCAGATGTTCCAAATGTTCCAACAATTGATATTTACGAAGACTTCCAGTGCCCAGTTTGCGCACGCTTTGAAGCGATTAACGGAATTACTCTAGAGAAAGCCATTGAAGAGAAGAAGGCTAAAGTGGTTTATCACGTTCTTTCCTTCCTTGGCACAGAATCAATTTTGGCAGCTAACGCATCAGCTTGTGCAGCCGATGAAGATAAATTCTTGGCTTTCCACAAAGCGTTCTATGCCAATCAGCCTGCTGAAAATGCCGGCGCGATCGATGCCACATTCTTAAAGAGCATTGGCGCGGCAATCGGAATCAATTCACCTAAATTCGCCGCTTGCGTTGATAACGGTGGATATTCTGATTGGGTTAAGAATGTTGCTGAAGCTGGTGCAAAAGCAAATGTTAATTCGACACCAACAGTATTTGTTAACGGTAAAGAGATTGACCGTAATTCCGAATACTTCAATGTCGAGGCATTTACAAAAGCTATCGCAGGCTAATTAATGCTTTCTTCAATTCCTACGCCAACTAATTCGGCGATCGGAATTGGTCCGCTTACTGTTCATTACTATGCCTTATGCATAATCGTTGGCGTTGCCGTTGCTATTTGGCTTGGCAACAAGCGTTACCGTGCATATGCAAATAACAGCGAGCAATCAATCGGGGTCGTTGCCGATGTAGCAATTTACGCGGTTCCAGCTGGCATCATCGGTGGGCGTATTTATCACGTGATTACATCACCTGCGCAATACTTTGGTGAAAACGGTAGACCACTTGATGCGCTAAAGATTTATGAAGGTGGTTTAGGTATTTGGGGCGCTATTTCACTAGGCGCACTAGCCGCTTGGTTTGGCTATCGAAAGCGCTCCAAAGGGTTAGAGCTACCAAGTTTTCGCTTATTTTTAGATGCTCTAGCACCCGGCATTTTGATTGCGCAAGCAATTGGACGAATTGGAAATTGGTTTAATGGTGAACTCTTTGGCCGGCCATTTTCTGGGCCTTGGGCTCTTGAAATACCACTGGCTAAACGCCCGATTGGCTATCTCAAATTTGAAAGTTTTCATCCGACTTTTCTATATGAAGCAATTTGGTGCCTTTTGATAGCAGCGCTGCTGATTTGGCTTACGCCAAAGCTAAAGGCTGGTCAAAGTTTTGCTATTTACGTCGCGCTTTATTGCGTGGGCAGATTTGCCATTGAATCTCTGCGCATTGATGACGCAAACACAATCCTAGGTTTGCGGGTTAATTTATGGACTGCGCTGGTAGTAGGGGTGTTGGCGGGTGTGGCGGCCTTTCGTTTCGCACGGCATAAATCAGATCAGATCGGGTAGTATCCAAATATGGCGTTAGAGGATGTTTACCAAAGAAACTTACATCACCGCACTCATCGTGCGGGCTGGTTGCGAGCTGCCGTACTTGGCGCAAACGATGGCTTAGTTTCAACTGCCTCTTTAATGATTGGCTTAGCGGCAGCTCGGGTTGAAGATAGTTTCTTAATCACAGCTGGTATTGCTGGAATTTCAGCAGGGGCGATGTCGATGGCAGTTGGTGAATATGTTTCAGTGCGCGCTCAAAATGATGTCGAAGAATCTGATCGCTTACTTGAGATTGAACATTTAGCCACAGATCCTGAAGGCGAATTTCTTGAGTTAGTTGAAATCTATGTACACCGTGGCCTAACCCCCGAGTTAGCTCGCGAAGTTGTCGAGCAGATGCATGCCAAAGATCCGCTTGAAGCACATCTTCGCGATGAGCTAGGTCAATTTGAAAGTACCAAAGCACGCCCAGTTCAAGCAGCAATTGCATCGGCGCTTAGTTTTACGATGGGTGGTCTAATTCCATTTGCTGGCGCATTCGCACCGACGGCTGGGGCGGTGGCGGTAAGCATTGTTGGTTTCACGATGGCTGGGCTTTTTGCTACCGGCATCATTAGCGCCCGCTCATCAGGTGCCTCTGTTTTCAAACCCACCGTGCGAGTGATGATTGGCGGCTGCTTAGGTATGGCAATTACCGCAGGCATTGGTCACTTCGCTCATCTAAGCGGCATCTAGGTAACAAGCGGCATCTAAATCGCCCGACGTAGATCACATCAATTCCCTCGAATAAATCGGAACAGGCTTACCTTTTCCTAGGCTAAATTGCTACCCTTACCCATCTCGAAGACCGAGAAACATTACGACCAGGGCCAAAGTTGTCCCGTGAATTAAGCGGCACAAGACAACTAGTAGCAAAGGATCTGGCGACAACCTAATGGCAATCCCAAAAGAGTTTCCACCAGCACAAGGTCTTTATGACCCAGCAAACGAGCATGATGCATGCGGCGTTGCGATGGTTGCTACTCTAAATAAAGTTGCCACTCACGAAATTGTTGCTCAAGCACTAACTGCACTTCGTAATCTTGAACATCGCGGCGCATCAGGAGCTGAACCAGATAGCGGTGACGGTGCTGGAATATTAATTCGCGTGCCTGATGAATTTTATCAAGCTGTTGCTGGATTTAAATTACCTGCTGCCGGCAGTTATGCAACAGGTATTGCCTTTGTTGGTCAAAGTTTTGATTGCCAAAATGAAATTGCAGCGATAGCAGCCGAAGAAGGTTTAGTTGTCTTAGGTTGGCGCGAACTTCCAATTAATTCTGCTGCACTGGGAAAAACTGCCCTTAGCGTTATGCCAAAGTTTGAACAACTATTCCTTGCTGGTGCAAATGGTGAATCCGGTATCGCGCTAGACCGCTTGGCATTTTGTCTGCGCAAGCGAGTTGAGCATTCGTTAGATGTTTATTTCCCATCACTTTCAGCCCAGACCATTGTTTACAAAGGCATGTTGACTACCGGGCAACTTGAAGAATTTTTTCCAGATTTAAGCGATGCTCGTGTTAAATCTCCGCTGGCACTTGTTCACTCACGTTTTTCTACAAATACCTTCCCATCCTGGCCGCTAGCTCACCCATATCGCTTCATTGCACATAATGGTGAAATCAATACAGTTAAGGGAAACCGTAACTGGATGCGTGCTCGTGAATCACTACTTGAATCCGATGTGATTCCGGGCGACTTCAAGCGCCTGTTCCCAATAGTTGAAATGTCTGGCTCAGACTCAGCTTCCTTTGATGAAGTCCTTGAATTGCTTTACTTGGGCGGTCGCTCATTGCCACATGCAGTTTTGATGATGATTCCAGAAGCTTGGGAAAATCACGCAACCATGTCGCAAAAACGTCGTGATTTTTATGCTTTCCATGCCTCTCTTATGGAACCTTGGGATGGACCTGCTTGCGTAACCTTTACTGATGGCAACCAAGTTGGCGCAGTGCTCGATCGCAATGGATTGCGACCATCTCGTTATTGGGTAACTAAAGATGGTTTAGTTGTTTTAGCTAGTGAAGTTGGCGTTCTAGATTTCGCACCAGAGGAAATTGTTCGTAAAGGTCGCTTACAACCAGGCAAGATGTTCTTAGTTGATATCGCTGCGGGTCGCATAATCGAAGATGATGAAATTAAAGATTCGCTGGCAGATGCCGAAACCTATGGCCAGTGGCTACAAGATGGCATCGTTAAGTTAGCCGATCTGCCATCGCGTGAACATATTGTTTACCCACACTCATCAGTTGTTCGTCGTCAACGTGCCTTTGGTTACACCGAAGAAGATTTGAAAATCCTAATTACTCCTATGGCACGCAGTGGTGGCGAACCACTTGGTTCAATGGGTAGCGATTCACCAATTGCGGCAATCTCTGCCAAGCCACGTTTACTCTTTGATTATTTCTCACAACTATTTGCCCAAGTAACTAACCCACCACTAGATGCAATTCGCGAAGAGCTAGTTACCTCACTCGGTGGATCAATTGGCCCAGAACATAACTTGCTTGATCCTGGCCCGGCCTCTTGCCGTCAAATCTCGTTAGCTTTTCCAGTCATCGACAATGATGAGTTAGCCAAGATCATTCACGTTAACGCCGACGATGAGTATCCAGAACTTGCCAGCTATGTTGTCCGCGGACTATTTCCAGTAAATGGCGATGGTCAAGCACTTCGTAAGCGAATCGATGAAATTAAGCGCGAAGTTTCCAAAGCAATTGATGACGGCGCGCACTTAATTGTGCTCTCTGACCGCGATGGCGATGCCGAAGATGCACCTATTCCATCTTTACTACTCACATCTGCAGTCCATCACCATTTAATTCGAGAGAAGAAGCGCACCCAGGTTGGTTTAGTTGTTGAAGCTGGCGATGTCCGCGAAGTTCACCATGTGGCTCTTCTTATTGGATATGGCGCAGCTGCGGTAAACCCATACCTAGCTATGGAATCTGCTGAAGATTTAGTGCGCCAAGGTGTTATTACTGGCATCGCACCTGAAAAGGCAGTGCGCAATCTAATTAAGGCGCTAGGTAAAGGCGTTCTCAAAGTTATGTCGAAGATGGGTATTTCAACTATCGCTTCATATACCGGCGCTCAAGTGTTTGAGGCAATTGGCATTAGCCAAGAAGTTGTTGATGAATTCTTCGTAGGTACAACTTCTCGTTTAGGTGGAATCAGCCTAGACATCATCGCGCAAGAAACTATTGCGCGTCATCACATTGCATATCCACCAGGGGGAGAAGTTCCTGGTTCTAAACGTTTACCAACTGGTGGTGAATACCAATGGCGTCGCGATGGCGAACCACAC
>JBEINS010000103.1:0-4122 GCA_040377985.1 Candidatus Planktophila sp.
ACCCAAGTATTTGAAGAACCTGATTTATCAGCACGTTTCATGCTGTTACTAATTAAGTGCTTAAAGCGCTTGGTATTCCAGTCGGCATGCAGCAAATCAAAGTTAAATGCTTGTCCAAGCGTTTCTTCACTTGCATATGCACCCAAGCGGTGGGCGGGTGCACTTGCTTCTGCCACTGCAACACGTGGTGGGTCATATTCATTAAATACTTTGCGCCACTGGCGATAAATCTCGTGAACTTCATCGCGATCAAAGAGCGGATCACTGCCGTCGGGCTTAGTTGGATCAATATCCATGGTGGTGCGCGCAGGTAATCCGTCAGAGAAATCTTTTGTTAGCGCATGTGCCACATCAATACGGAAGCCATCAACGCCACGATCTGACCAGAAGCGCAAAGTTTTAATAAAATCATCGCGAACTTCTTGATTATCCCAATTGAAATCTGGTTGTTCTGGTGCAAATAAATGTAAGTACCACTGCCCAGGCGTGCCATCTAGTTCAGTAACGCGAGTCCAACCAGTTGGGCCGAAGTGGCTAACTAGTTCTGATGGGCGGATATCGCCATTTTCGCCAAGACCATCATGGAAAATGTAGCGATCGCGCTCTGCCGAACCACGGCCAGCTTTTAGCGCAGCCTGGAACCACTCATGCTGATCAGATGAATGGTTAGGAACAATATCTACAAAGACTCTAATTTCAACTTTATGTAGCTCTTCAATTAATTTATCGAATTCTTCCAAAGTGCCAATTCGTGGATCAACATTGCGATAATCAGCAACGTCATAACCGCCATCAGCTAATTCAGATGGATAGAACGGGCTTAGCCATACTGCATCAATACTTAGCGATTTTAAGTATGGAACCCGATCGATCATGCCGGCGAGATCACCAATGCCATCGCCATTTAAGTCAGCGAAACTGCGTGGATAGATCTGATAAACGACAGCTTGGCGCCACCATTTTTTGTCACCGGCAATAAATTTATAATTAGACATAACCTGCAAAGGCTAACAGAAGCAGTGGAATTATTTGCCGTTTACCATGCGTTGCAGTTTTGGTAACAAAACAGTTATCCATTCTCTGTAACCACTTTCATTTATATGTAATTTTAAGATTGGCTCATCGGCCATTACGTACTGATCTGCCAGCGATAGCCCATCAGGTGCGACAAAGAGCGGCCATAGATCAATGAATTCAATATCAGCAGGCAAATTAGCTTTAATAAAATTATTAGCAGCAATAACTCGTGGCCGTAAATCAACCCCAGTTGCTTCAACACCGCGAGGCAAGATGGTGTGCAGGAATACTTGAGCACTCGGTGCTTGAGCTTTAAATTCCTTTACAATTGCAATAACTCGAGCGCCAACATCGGCACCCTCGCGATTAATGTCGGGATTACCAAAATCATTAGTGCCAATTAGAACTGAGATTAAATCTGGGCTACTGGCAACTATATCTGGAATTGCAGCAAGCAAACCGTCGGTGGATCCACCCGGCACTGCAAAGTTTTTAACTTCAGCAAAATCAATTACTTCAGCCCAATTGCCAGATGCGGTAATGCTGTCACCAGCAAATACGATCTTCAATTAATTAGTTGTGAATCAGTCCGACTGTGTGATCCCAGCCAGCAACATCTTCTGGGCGACGTGGTGGCTTTCCAACGTAGCGAGCAGATGGGCGAATTAAACGACCTGTGCGCTTCTGCTCGAGAATATGTGCTGACCAACCTGCAGTACGTGCAGCAGTAAACATTGAGGTAAATAGTGGTGCTGGAACTTCGGCGAAGTCGAGAATGATTGCTGCCCAGAACTCGACGTTAGTTTCTAGAACACGATCTGGTTGACGCTCGCGAAGTTCTTTAAGAGCTGCTTGCTCGAGAGCTTCGGCAACTGCGTAACGAGGTGCGTTAAGTTCTTTTGCAGTACGACGCAATGTGCGAGCACGTGGATCTTCAGCGCGATATACGCGGTGACCGAATCCCATTAAGCGCTCTTTGCGATCAAGTAAACCCTTTACATAAGTTTCAGCGTTACCTGATTTTTCAACATCTTCAATCATGGTTAGTACGCGTGCTGGTGCGCCACCGTGAAGTGGGCCAGACATCGCACCGATTGCGCCAGAAATCGCCGCACAAACATCGGCGCCAGTTGATGCAATTACGCGCGAAGTAAATGTTGACGCATTCATTCCGTGTTCTGCAGCTGATACAAAGTAAGCATCAATTGCGCGAACGTGAAGTGGGTCAGGCTCTCCGCGCCAACGAATCATCATTCGCTCAACAACAGTGTGTGCCTTATCAATTTCAGATTCTGGAACAGGTGGGCCAACAATTCCGCGCGCTGCTTGTGCTAAGTACGAAAGCACCATCACTGATGTGCGCGCTAAGTTGCTGCGAGCTTCTTCATCAGAAATATCAAGTAGTGGTTTGAATCCCCAAGCTGGTGCCAACATTGCAATTGCAGATTGCACATCTACGCGCACATCACCGGAGTGAACTGGAAGTGGGAATGGCTCAGCATTTGGTAGACCAGGGTTGAATAAATCATCAACTAAGAGGCCCCAAACGTTTCCGAAAGTTACGCGACCAACAAGGTCATCAATATCAACGCCGCGGTAGCGAAGTGCGCTACCTTCTTTATCGGGTTCAGCAATCTCTGATTCGAATGCGATTACACCTTCAAGACCTGGCTTGAAATCATCAGACATGTTGAACTCCTTCTAGGTTTGACTCGCTTTGCGAACCACTCTTATGGGGTAATTCTGCCCCTTAGGCGGGGGTGCTTTCTACCAAGTGGGCTAAAGATGCTTACTTGGCGAAAGTGACGTTAGATACAGCTATGGAAAATTCATTAACCAGGGCCGAGATCTCGGCCATGCGCCGCTCATATGGCGAGGCCGGATTAGAGACTTTGCCAGCTGACCCATTTGAAGCGTTTATGAGCTGGCTGGCTGACGCTCGTGCCAATCCAGTAATTGTCGAAGCGAATGCCATGGTCCTTTCAACTCTCGGTGGCGATGGCGATATTTCTACGCGCACGGTTTTGTTAAAAGATGTTTCCGAAGGTGGCTTTACTTTCTTTACCAATTATTCATCACGTAAAAGCCATGCAATGGAAATTAATCCGCAAGTCACGTTGCTCTTTCCTTGGTATCCGATGGAACGCCAAGTTTCAATTAGTGGAATCGCGGAAAAAATTTCGCAAACTGAATCTGCTGAATACTTTTCAACTCGACCTTGGGCTAGCCAAATCGGCGCATGGGCCAGCCATCAATCAGCTCCGCTAGCTTCACGCGAAGAATTGGAACAAAGATGGCAAGGTGCCGCGAAAAAATGGCCCGAAGGCACAGAGGTTCCTCTGCCGACAAATTGGGGTGGCTATCGCGTCATGCCTAAGAACATTGAATTTTGGCAAGGACGCTATTCGAGATTGCACGATCGCCTGCGTTATGAGTTAGATGCCACAACTAATAATTGGGCGTTAAACCGCTACTACCCTTAGGCTATGCCGGTGAGCGAAATTAAAATACCTGCAGATATTAAGCCCGTTGATGGTCGTTTTGGTTGCGGACCTTCAAAAATTCGTCCAGCCGCGCTAGATGCACTTGTTGCTAGCGGCACGAAAATTTTGGGAACCTCGCACCGACAAAAACCAGTCAAGAACGTTGTAAAGAATGTGCGCGAAGGTCTCTCTTCACTATTCGCACTGCCTGAAGGTTACGAAGTTGTTCTTGGTAACGGTGGCTCAACTGCGTTTTGGGATATCGCAACTTTTGGTTTAATTGAAGAACGTTCACAACACTTAGTTTTTGGTGAGTTCTCATCTAAATTTGCAGCAGCTGCTAAGGAGGCGCCATTCTTAGGTGAGCCAACAGTTATTAAATCTGATCCAGGCACACACCCAGCAAGCGTTGCTGAAGCCGGCATTGATGTTTATGCCCAAACACATAACGAAACTAGTACTGGCGTTTCGATGCCCATCGTTCGCCCAGCTGGTACCGATGGCGCGCTAGTTCTAGTTGATGCAACCAGCGCTGCCGGTGGCCTAACTGTTGATGCTAAAGAGTTTGATACTTATTACTTTGCACCTCAGAAATCATTTGCTTCCGATGGTGGTCTCTGGA
>JBEINS010000036.1:0-8246 GCA_040377985.1 Candidatus Planktophila sp.
ATCGAGTCAGTTGCTACAGGCTTGCAACGATCAGCACGAATAATTACCGCAGCTGCAGTGCTGCTAGCAGTGGTATTCGCAGCCTTTGTAACTAGCGGTGTTACCTCGATAAAGATGATGGGGTTTGGAGTTGCATTTGCAGTGGTTCTTGATGCCACTTTGATTCGCGCCTTACTCGTGCCAGCTCTGATGCGACTATTGGGTGAACGTAACTGGTGGGCACCTAAAGCAATGCAGCGATTTACGATTAAGCACTAATAACCCTTACCCTTTAGCCATGGATTTAATTGCTTCCCTGCAATGTGCTGACCAACCAGGCATCGTTCACGCGATGACTTCGGCGGTTTTAGCCTGTGGCGGAAACATTATCGAGAATCAACAATTTACTGATCCGACTACGAATACTTTTGTAATGCGCACTCGCTTTGAAACTTCACAAGGTCAAGCAGTAGCCGAAAAGTCACTTAGTGAAGGCTTAGCTAAATACAACCCGGCTCTTCATATTCGGCCAACTTCAGAGCGTCCACGTGCGCTAGTTATGGTTTCTAAAGAGAGCCACTGCTTGCGTGACTTACTCTATTTAAATGAACTTGGCGAACTTAAAGTTGAAATTCCATTAGTGATTTCAAACCACGAAGAACTGCGCCAACTTGTTGAATCTCATGGCGTTAAATTCATGTACTTACCTGGCGATAAAGCAACGCAAGAAGCCGAGATCACTAAGCAAATTGAATTACTTGAGATTGATTTTGTAGTTCTTGCTCGTTACATGCAGATTCTTTCTGCCGACTTCTGTAATCGTATGCCAGGTAAGATCATCAATATTCACCACTCGTTCTTGCCTGGTTTCAAAGGTGCCAAGCCGTATCACCAGGCACATGAACGTGGTGTGAAAATCATTGGTGCAAGTGCTCACTTTGTAACAAGTGACTTAGATGAAGGCCCAATCATTGAACAAGATGTTGCACACGTTACTCACATTGCAACCCCTGAAGAGTTAATTGCTATTGGTCGCGATATTGAACGCCGAGTTCTAGCAAAAGCGGTAAAGCTTTACTCCGAAGATAAAATCTTTGTTGTTGGCAAGCGCACTGTCGTATTTGCTTAAGAACTGGTGTCCCCGGCGGGAGTTGAACCTGCGACCTACCGCTTAGGAGGCGGTTGCTCTATCCACTGAGCTACGGGGACTGGAATTAATAGGTGAAATCTACCCGCCACTAAGACTTGTAAATACAGGGTTGGCAGATCACGCTCATGCGGAGTAGCCTCGGCCTTCTACCGAGATGGAGTTTTTTCCTCATGAGAGGCCAACAATGAAAGCGCTAGTAATAGGCGCTGGTGGCGTCGGTAGAGCAATTGCCAATATCGCATCCCGCAGAAGTTTTATCACTTCTATGGTTATTGCCGATCGCAATTTTGCTCGAGCCGAAGAAGCAGTCGCCCGCGTTAAAGATGCCCGTTATTCAGCCGCTGAAGTAAACGCCGCTGAACTAGAAGATATTCGTGCGTTAATTCGCAAAGCAAAGCCCGATGTGGTGATCAATGCAGTTGATCCACGTTTCGTAATGCCAATTTTCTTAGCCTGCGAAATTGAAAATACAAATTACATTGATATGGCGATGTCGTTATCGCGCCCACATCCGCATTACCCAAATACCGAAACTGGTGTGAAGTTAGGTGACGAGCAATTCGCACGTGACTGGAACTGGGGAGAGCGTGGCATTTACGCACTCGTTGGTATGGGTATTGAACCAGGCATGAGCGATGTTTTTGCCAAGTATGCATCTGATTATTTATTTAGTCGCCTAGATTCCGTAACTGTCTTTGATGGTTCGAATTTAACGGTTGAAGGTTTTGATTTTGCGCCTTCGTTTTCTATTTGGACAACCATTGAAGAATGTTTGAACCCACCACTGATGTGGGAAGACGGTCGTGGTTGGTTTACTACTGAACCATTTAGTGATTTAGAAGTATTCGATTTCCCAGAAGGTATTGGGCCAGTTGAATGCGTAAACGTTGAACACGAAGAAGTTGTACTTATCCCCCAGAAAGTTGATGCCAAGAAAGTTGCCTTCAAATACGGCCTAGGCGCGCAATTCATTACAACTTTAAAAACAATTCACATGTTGGGAATGGATCGCAAGGACACTGTTGATGTGCAAGGTGTGGCAGTTTCACCTCGTGATTTATTGGCAGCTGCTTTGCCAGATCCAGCAACACTTGGTTCGCGCATGAAAGGCAAGACTTGTGCCGGAACTTTGGTTAAAGGTCTAGACAAAGAAGGTAAACCGCGCGCTGTGTATATGTACAACGTGGTTGATAATGCATGGTCAATGGCTAATTACGGCGATCAAGCAGTTGTATGGCAGACCGCAATTAATCCAGTTATTGCTATGGAGTTAATCCATAAAGGTGTTTGGCAGCCAGATGGCGTTAATGGCCCAGAGTGGTTTGATGCAAAACCATTCTTAGAGATGCTTGAGGAATATGACAGCAGTTGGCATATCCGCGAAGAATCTACCGATGGCATCGTCCCTGATGATGCAGCTTCAATCGCATAATTGAATTGACAAAAATCATGAGCAATCAAGGCCATCAAGGCAACAAAGGTAAGTGGGCGCTAGTTACTGGCGCTTCGGCAGGAATTGGCGAAAGTTTTTCGCGGTTACTTGCGGCACAAGGTTTTAGCCTTGTTTTAGTTGCTCGTGATCTACCGCGGTTAAATGAACGTGCTGCTGCGTTAGAAGTTAATTTTAAGATTCAAACAAAAGTCATTGCAGCTGATTTAGCGACTGACTCTGGTTGTAAATTAATTGAAGATTTCATTGCTGCTAATGAAGTTGAAGTATTGATTAATAATGCTGGTTTTGGAATAAATAAATCCTTCTTGGTAAGTGATATTGCCGCTGAGCAACAGATGTTTGATGTTTTAGTAAGAACTCCGATGCGTTTAATGCATGCGATCTTGCCTAAAATGAAGGAACGAAATTCGGGAACAATAATTAATGTTTCTTCCGTGGCAGCCTGGATTGCTGGCGGTACATACAGCGCAAGCAAGTCTTACTTAACGGTTTTAACCGAATCGCTACATACTGAGTTAGCCGATACGAATATAAAAGTTTCGGTTCTGGCACCTGGGTTTACGCGCACTGAATTTCACCAACGTGGTCGCATGAAGATGAGCGCCTTACCTAACTTTATGTGGCTAAATGCTGATGACCTGGTTGCTAAAGCTTGGTCAGATGCGCAAAAAGGCGCTGCGGTTTCAGTTCCTGGGTGGCAATACATACTTTTAAGTTCATTCTTGCGCTTTGGCCCAAGACCGCTAATTCGTAAACTTGGCATGAGCGTTCGCATCCGCCAGCGCAACAAATAATTTCTCACATCAATTTCGCAGGGATTCCACGCGTTACAAGCAGGTCCTTTTAATCTCCTTCGGTAAGATTGCCGCATAATCTATGGAGGTCAATATGTTGCGCAAGGTTTCTACTCTCTCTATTGCAGGGGCGCTTATCGCCGGGATGCTGGTATCAACCCCCGCTTATGCCGCAGTCAGCAATGGCTCGACCTGTACCGTGATTAATAAGACCACCAAAGTGAGCGGTTTTACCTACAAGTGCGTAACTGCGGTTAAGTCCACAGTAACTCTTGATGGAACCAAGACCACAATCTTTTTACCGGCAACGGCCTCAACAAAGAATGCAAAGAAGTACTACCTGGCAGTTGACTGTATTACTGAAACAGCGTCATACATCAAGTCAGCGAAGGAGCTTACAGTTTTAGAAGCAAGCACCGCTAAGGCGCTTATCGAAATTGATGCGCAAATTGCAGAGCAGGTTAAAGCTAGTGCGAATGTCCAAACCCAGATCGATGACTTGACTAAAGAAAATGCTGATATTGCAATCAAGATTAAGGAGCAAACAGATCTAATTCCAATTGCTCAAAAAGAAGTTACCGACTTAACTGCCAAGATCGCAGCCGTAACTAAGCAAATCGAAGATTTCACAGTAATTTTAAATGACTCAAAAGCCAAGTTAGCAACACTAAAAGCGGACACAGTCAATGCTGCTAAGAATGCAACCACCATTACTAAATTAGCGACAGCAATTAGTCAGCTATCAAGCTCAATCACTTCTTTGAAAACTTCTAATGCAACTTCAAAAATTCAGATGCAATCAGTTAATAGTTCAATTAGTAAGTACAACTCATCAATTATGCAGTTAAAAAGCACAACCAATAAGAATTTAGCATCGATTGAAAATTCTAAGAAAATTGGCTCAAATATCACTACTCTAAATAAAACTAAGGATCTAACTTCTGCGCAGTTGCTGCAAGCAAAAGATGCGCTTAAGCAAACAATGAACTCACGCAACTTGCTTTGTAGTCTGGGTTTATAAGTAATTAATTAGCAGAATAGGGCTAGTCGGGTAACTCTGGCTAGCCCTATTCTTTTCCCCTTTCCGAAGTATTTAAGTGTTTAAGTGGCTACCTTGAAATTATTTCGATTCGGTAGTTTTGCGTTGGTTCTCGCCACTTTTATTTTTGGCACAAATAATAATCAGCCTGATTTTCTTAATGATCTAATACTTTATAACGCTGTTCCTCTGGCCCTATTGGTCTTAAGTATCTACGCCTTAAAGGGTGAAGATCTACGCACTCGTCTTTCCTTCGAGTTAGCGCTCTTTTTTTGGTTTGCCGGGTCAGTGATCTCTTCATTAACGGCTGTCTACTTATTTACAGCTAATCTTCAATTAATCTCTGAACTTCTCTACCTTCTTTTTTATCCCTTCATATTTATTGCTATTCCGCGTTTACTTAGCTCAACTGTTGCTAGCACAATTTTGGAGAACATCGACGCTGCCATTGTCGCTCTCGGTGTCAGCGCTCTTGCCTCTGCTTTACTTATGAAACCAGTTTTACCGAACTATAACGGTGACCAAGTAGAGACATTTTTTGCCATAATTTTTCCAGTTGCTGACATTGTGTTAATCGCACTAATTATTTCGCTGAATCCATTCCACCGAATTATTTGGCGAAACTTTATTCTTACCTTTGGCATATTTGCTTTCGCTGCAGCTGACTTTGTAAATCTTTGGTTAAGCAGGAATGGCAATTACAGATTTGGTAGCTGGACCGATTCACTTTGGCTAATAGCGCTACTACTTATTGTCGAATCGCTATGGCACAAACGAGATGAAAGCAACTCACGGGTGCCAACTCACCCAATGTTAATTGCTGTTGCAGTTCTATTCAGCGCGATACTCTTGTCATTGCTAGCTTTAAAACCTGGCTACTTACCTGGATTTATAGTTGGTCCGGCAATTGCAACTCTATTTCTTGCTTTTATTCGGATGGTTGTTGCGCTTCGACAAGCTCAAGAAATTGGTGCAGAACGAACTCTGGCTCGAACTGATGAATTAACTGGGTTACCAAATCGACGCAAATTCATGGCTGAACTAATTGATTTTTCGAATACGCAAGGTGCATTACTGCTTCTCGACCTAAATGGCTTTAAACCAATTAATGACAAGTACGGCCACGAAGTTGGTGATCAACTTTTGCGAGCAGTCTCGCAACGATTCCGACGCTCACTACCTAGTCATTCCACGCTGGCACGCCTAGGGGGCGATGAGTTTGGCGCTCTGATTTCAGGTGATTTTGAATCAACCATGGAGGCAGCTTTGGCACTTCATGCCAGCGCAAGTTATCCATTCGCGATAGCGGGTGAAACGATAATGATTGGCGTCAGTGTTGGCTTTGTAACCAATGATGGCACCCGCGACATGATGCATCGCGCAGATCAAGCGATGTATAAAGCTAAACGCGAGGATCTAGGGGTTTGTCAGCTTTAATTTCGGATAACCGTGCGAGTGACTCGATCCGCTCGGCAGCGTGTTCGACAACTCTTTCTTGATAACCATTGCTATAGCCATCTAGATATAGCCAAGGTTCGTGAATTTCGCCCGCTGATAAATGTGCCAGCTCTGGCACAAACTTTCGAATGTAATCACCTTCGGCATCAAATCGCTTGCCTTGCTCGATTGGATTAAAAACTCGGTAATAAGGTGAAGCATCTGTGCCGCAGCCAGCTGTCCATTGCCAGCCATGTGAGTTCGATGCCACATCAAAATCAATTAGATGTTGTCCGAAAAATCGAGCGCCATGCTGCCATTCCAAATGTAAGTCTTTAACTAAGAAGGACGCAACAACCATTCGCGTGCGATTATGCATCCAGCCAGTTTGCACAAGTTGTCGCATTGCTGCATCTACAAATGGATAGCCGGTCTTGCCTTCGCACCAAGCGTTAAATTTTGAATCAGGTTCGTCATATCGCATCTCTTTAAAGCGAGGTGCGTAGTAATCCCAAGTTGTATGCGGGTTGTGATGCAATACGTCGGCATAAAATTCGCGCCACGCAATTTCTTTACGGAAAACATCGTGTGCTTTACTATCGCCCAACTTGGCTAACAAAGTTCTAGGATGTATTTCGCCCCATCGTAAGTGGGCACTTAATCGACTAGTGCCATCAATGCCGGCGAAGTTGCGATTCTCATCGTAGGAATCTAAACCAGAACTTTGAAATTCTTGCCAACGATCAAGAGCAGCTTTCTCGCCAGCTGAAATAGAAATTCCAGCGCTCCAATCTGGAAAATTACGATCGCCAGCAAGTGGCTTAGCAGCCTTAATATTCAATGGTTTTGCAGCTGGTGCGCGCCAACCATGAGTGCACCATCCACGATAGAACGGGGTGTAAACGCGATAAGGGGTGTCATCACTTTTGCGTACTCGCCCTGGCGCGACTGCATATGGACTACCTGTTTGAGTTAACTCAATACCGTTTTCAATTACTTTGGCATCACGGGCAACTCCGTATGGTGTGTAGTCAGCACTCACATGAACTGAAGTCGCGTTATACCGACTCATTACATCTTTTAGAACTTCGCTTGGTTCACCAGCAATTACCAGTAGCTTTTCACTCAGAGATTTATCCAGGGCTTGCAAACTTTGAGCTAGATACGCCAAACGGAATGAGCCAGATTTACTTGCAATTCGACTATCCATAATGAAGAGCGGAACGATCTCATCACTCGCAGCAATTGCAGCTAATAGCGCTGGGTGATCAGAGATGCGCAAATCACGGCGAAACCAGATAATTGCCCGTGAACTCATGGCATTATTCAACCACTATGGAGTTAATTAAGAGATATCAAGTTCGCGGCGTACCGGGTGAGGTAAACCGAGTTCATTTCGATGGCCGCACAGTGGACTTCTGGATTCCTCAAGGAGCAACCCAGCGCCTACTGATCGCACATGATGGCCAGAATGTTTTCGATGGCAAGACTTCAACGCACCGTCGTAGCACCTGGGAGATGGCACAAAGCGCAATCCGGGTTTCCGAACACCTTGGGCTTAATCCGCCAGCCATTATTGCAATCTGGCATGGTGGTAGTAAGCAAGATGAACATGGTCGGGCAAAGGATTTATCGCCGCAAAGATTCTTTCAAGAAGATGTTGTTGTTAACTCAGCTAACGTTGTTAAAGCCGATTTAGTTCATCTTCGCGGCGACCAATATCTAAATATGATTTTTGATCAAATTGTTCCGGAAATACTCGCTGCCTATGAGCTTGAAATACCGCTTTCAAACCGCGCAATGATTGGTTCAAGCATGGGTGGTTTATCAACTCTCTACGCTGGAATTCAACGCCCTGAGCAGATGGGTGCGCTTCTAGCGTTATCGCCGCATTGGACAATCGGTGGCAACCGTTTAGTTGAACGCACTATCGAAGAGCTGCCAAAGCCTGGCACCCACAAGATTTGGATGAGCCGTGGAACTAAAAGCCTTGATGCGGATTACAAACCATTCCAAGAGTATGCCGATCGATTAATGAAAGAAAAGGGCTATCGAATCGGGCATGACTTTTTCACGAAAGTTTATGAAAAGACCAGCCACAACGAAAGATCATGGGCTAGTTATTTAGACCAAGTGATTAAGTTCTGGCTATCTTAATTAATAGTCAACTTTATATTTAATAATTTTCGAAACTGCAGTTTTATTCGCTGCATTTTTCACTATTGATACAAACTCAAGAGTAGTACCACTTGTATAATTGCGTGGCTCTAAGAACACGCGATATAAACCTGCTACGGCTATGTTGCCCTTTACGGTGCGGTGATCCGAAGTTCCGATGTTGACCCAATTCTTACCAGCCTCACGTACTAAGTAAGTTACTTGGTTGTATTCATC
>JBEINS010000056.1:0-6339 GCA_040377985.1 Candidatus Planktophila sp.
CGCATATTTACCTAAGGCGTTAACTTCGGCGCACGTAATAGCACCACTGCGCCCGATTATTAAATCTGCTGCCAGATAGGCAGTGGCCATATCTTCGATATAGGCAACTGGCCGATATCCCTCACTTGCTAGCGGCAGTTGGTTCTTGCCGCCAACAGAGTGAAGGATTTCAAAGTCGCTAAGTAAATTTGAGAGCGAACTAGCCACAATTGAATTGATCGCAGCTGAACCTTGGGAGCCGCCCATAATTAGGAGCAAAGGTTTGCCAACTTTGATTCCTAACTTTGCTTTCGCAGAACTACGCGCGGCTGGCCAATCGCTCTTTGCCATATCCAAGGTCGCACTAATTGCAGGTTTTAGTGGCAATCCAACAACTTCAGCGCCTTTAAATTTCCCAGTTTTAACTGACTTACCTACCGCCATCGCTCCACCTAGAAACGCGCCGAATTTATTCGCCCAGCCAGGAATGGCATTTGCTTCATGAATCACAAAAGGAATCCTGCGCATTGCCGCGGCCAGATAAATGGGGGCCGATACATATCCACCAAATCCAATTACACATTCGGCGCCATTTACTATCTGCAGTGACTTAGAGAGCGCTTGACCAAACTTAAGCGGCGCTAAAAGCCCCGCAGGTTTTAACGAGCGCGGCAATGTCACTTTCGGAATTGTGGTTAATCTATATCCAGCCCCGGTAACTAAGATATTTTCTAAGCCGGTCGTTGTGCCAACAAATTCAAATTCACTCTGGGGAAATTCTATCCGCCATGCATCAGCAACTGCTAAAGCTGGTTCGATGTGTCCAGCTGTACCAGCACCGGCAAGGACTATCTTCATTTGGCAACAGACTTTCTGAGTTCTCGAATCCCACGTGCAACTTCAGGATCACGAAGAGCTGCACCTAAAACAAAGCCGAGAGCTAAATAAGTAGAAATTAGTGATGAACCGCCATATGAAATCAACGGCAAGGTGACGCCGACTACCGGTACCAAGCTGATTGCGGAACCAATATTAAAGAAACATTGAATTGAGATCCAAACGCCAATGCCAGCGCAAGTAAAACGAACCATCGGATCATTTGCGCGAATGGCAATTCGGAAAATCGCAAAAATCAAACCGCAGAAAAGCAATATTGTCCCGATGGTTCCAAGTAGCCCTAGTTCTTCACCGATTACCGAGAAAATAAAGTCCGTATGCGCTTCAGCTAAATTGCCCCATTTCTGGCGACTAGCTCCTAGGCCAACGCCCAATAACCCACCAGTTGCCAGACCCATCAAGCTATGCGCCGGTTGCCAACCATAATTCTTATAGTCACCTTCAGCGAAGGGATTAAGAAAAACTAGGAATCGTTCTACTCGATATTGCGCAGTCAGAATCAAAACACTGACACCTGCCATGCCTAAAGCCGAGATAGTGCCAAATAGTCTAAGTGGGATTCCGGAGATGAAAAGTAGTCCAGCCATAGTTGCACCGATAACTGCGGCAGTTCCTAAATCTTTTCCAGCCAATACGAAGATTAGAACTCCGATATATCCAGGAACAATTAACTTCAAAACGTTAGTTCGAACTACACCGGCACTTTCATACTTTGCCAACATGGTCGCAGCCCACAGGATCATCAGAAATTTAGTGAACTCGGATGGCTGAATTACAAAGGGTCCGATATCAATCCAATTTCGGTTTCCCTTAACCTCATAACCGACACCTGGAATAAGTAATACGGCCAACAAGCCGATTGAAATTAGGAGTGAAACACGACCGATTGCCCGCCATAAGTTTAAACGCAACTTAGCCGCTACCCAGCCAATTGGTAGAGCGAAAAGCAGGAACATGATTTGACGTATGAATGTTCCGTAAGTATTTCCATTTACTTTGGTCGAGTAAATTGTCGATGCTGAGAAAACCATTATCAAACCTAAGATACTTAAAGCAGTTACGCAGATAGCAAAGAGCGCAAAAGTGTTGAATGGCTGCAGTAACTTGCTGCGCTTATCTGGCGTTGTCATTTTTACCCACTATTTCTCGAACCGATTTGGCAAAACGATCGCCGCGATCGCCGTAAGAAAGAAATTGATCCATCGAGGCGCAAGCAGGTGCTAACAGCACAGCATCGCCGCTTTGGGCCAGATGCTTGGCCTCGGTAACTATCTGGTTCATAAAGTCATTATCTGAACTACTGCGATCATGAGCAGGCTTTGGATCTACGCGAACTATGGAAACGTTCGGGAAGTTACTCTGCAATTCGTGAGCAATTAACTCTCGATCGGTTCCAATTAACACCACTGCACGTAATCGTGACCCCACTTGTGCAATTAATTCACTCATCTCAGCGCCTTTAGCTAGTCCCCCAGCAATCCAAACCACACTCAACTCTGACATTACTGATGCTTTGGCAGCATGCGGATTGGTTGCCTTGGAATCATCAATCCAGCGAATCCCGTTCTGCTCTAAAACTAACTCAATGCGGTGACGTCCTGGTCGGAATTTCTTGATTGCGCTACGGATTACTCCGTTATCAATACCAATAGCACGCGCTAGGCCGGCCGCAGCTAACGCATTTGAAACTGAATGTGGCGCAGTTGGTTGAACTTCGCTTAACTCACCAAACATGGCAGCTTCCATTGGATCTGCGACAAAAGCTCGATCAACTAGCAAATCTTCAACTAACCCAATCTCGCCTGGTTTAGGCGTTTGCAATGTGTAGAAAACTTTTCGGCCTTGCCAGTGTTGACTACCTTCGACCACTACTGCATCATCGCCATTTAGGATCGCAGTTGCAGAACGATTTAGTAAATCTAATTTAGATTTTGCATACTCAGAAAATGAGCCATGCCAATCAATATGATCTAGCGCAATATTTAGGATTGAGCCGGCCACAAATTCTGCTGACTCAGACCAGTGAAGTTGGAATGAGGAAAGTTCTAGAATTAAGTAGTCATACTTTTGCTCAGAAGTGACGGCATCGATCACTGGCGTGCCAACATTGCCGCAGGCAAATGCATTTATGCCAGCAGCCTTAAGAATAGATTCGGTAAGTTCGACAGTTGTAGTCTTACCGTTGGTGCCGGTGACCGCTAACCACTTCTGCTCTGGCGCTACCTGTTGCTTGATTTCCCAAGCTAAATCAATTTCATTTAAAAGAGGAATCTCACGATTTCGCAGATCAGCAATTACCGGATGACTTGGGCGCCAACCTGGTGAAACTACGGCGGCTGCCCAGTTAATTCTTGATAACTCGTCAACTGTCACTCGCGAGAATTCAAAGTTACTGCTCTCGCTTTCGTCATAAATTGAAACCTCAGCACCCATGTTGCTTAAAACTTGTGCGACTGAACGGCCAGTGACCCCGCCGCCAAGTACCAACAGTTGCGCGTGGGCAATAGCTACACCACCTACTGTTGATAATTGTGGAGTAATTGACATCGTTTAACGCTTAAAGCGCAACCCACTGGGCATAAAAGAGGCCTAAACCAAGGGCTACACAGAGTCCAGCGATAATCCAGAAGCGCAGCACAATTGTTACTTCGCCCCAACCTTTTAACTCAAAGTGATGATGTAACGGGGCCATTCGAAAAATTCTCTTTCCGCCCGTTGCTTTGAAATAAAGAGTCTGAATAATTACTGACATCGTAATGATTACAAAAAGACCACCCAGCGGAATTAGCAATAGCTGAACTCTTAAGGTGCAAGCTAAACCTGCTAGCGCACCACCCAGAGCTAATGATCCGGTGTCGCCCATAAATATTTGTGCTGGTGAAGCATTCCACCAAAGAAAACCTGTACATGCACCAGCAAGGGCTGCAGCTAGTACCGCTAAGTCCAATGGGTCTCGAACTGCGTAGCATCCGCTAGCTGCATCAACAGCAATCGCACAACTTTGACCAAATTCCCATACGCCAATCAGGATAAATGCTAAGAAAGTCATTACTGAAGCACCAGTTGCTAGACCATCAAGACCATCGGCTAAATTCACGCCATTACTTGTGGCAGTTACCATCAATGCAATCCAGATAACTACAACTACCCCACCAAGAACAATGCTGGTATCGCGTACCGCTGATAAATTTAGCGAGATTGGCGATAGTCCTTCGCTATCGGCAAATTGAATTCCAAAATATCCGAAGGTTGCCGCAATTACTACTTGACCAATTATCTTATATCTACCTTTTAAACCCAAAGATTTCTCACGAGATACTTTCAGCCAATCATCTAAGAACCCGACAAAACCTAGTCCGATTACCAAGGCAATAACTAGGAGGGCTGAGGCAGTCATTGCTGTCTGCGTTATTCCATGACTTAGCAAATATCCAGCAACAGCTGCGAAAATAATTATTAAGCCACCCATAGTTGGTGTTCCGCGTTTGGTGTGGTGTGAACTTGGGCCGTCATCTCGAATTATTTGACCATAGCCACGTTTAGCTAACAGGCGAATTAAAACCGGGGTGCCGAATAAAGCAAAGAAGAGCGCTACTGCGCCCGAGATAAGGATCTGTCTCATTTATTCGTCATCCTTCTTTCCTGCCTCAGTTTGCCAGTTCGCTGCTACTTCTTGGGCTATTTCTTCAAAATGTTCGGCTCGGGATGCTTTGACCAGCAATACATCACCAGATTGCATCTCATTTAATAGTGCCACTACTGAATTCTTTTCATCTAATTCATGCACTTTTGTATCGCTATCACTTTCTACCCCATGGCCATATGCAGGCATCGAAACGGTAAGCAATTGATCAATTCCTAAGTCGCTAACCAATTTTCCAATAGCGATATGGTCGAGATTCTCAGAGGATCCCAACTCATGCATCTTTCCTAGAACTGCCCAAGACGCGCCACCGCGTTCTTGTGCAAATAGCGCCAACGTGCGTAGCGCTGCTGCCATTGATTCTGGATTAGCGTTATATGAATCATTGATCATTAATCGCCCATTTAGTTCAAATATTTCCATCCGCCACTTGCTGGCAAGTTCGGCCATCGATAGAGCGCCAGCTATTTGATCGACAGATAGTCCTAGTGCACTTGAGATTGCTGCAGCTGCTAGCGCATTCGGAATTTGATGTAGTCCGACTAATCGCATACCAACGGCTGCGCGACCTGATTTTGTTACGAGATCAAAATGTGGACGACCTTCACGAATCTCAACATCTGCAGCCCGCACATTGCAATCACTTCGTTCGCCAAAAGTAAGCACTGCCACCCCATCAGCAGCTTTCATCGCTGGCGTAAACTGATCATAAGTTCCCAGGATCGCAGTGCCGCCGCTTACGAGTGATGTGATTAATTCTGATTTAGCTTGAGCAATAGCTTCTCGAGAACCAAATTCACCAATGTGCGCATTGCCAACCTTTAGAACTGCGCCAATATTTGGTTTAGCAATCTCGCAAAGCGTTGCGATGTCCCCAATATGCCGCGCACCCATCTCGACAATGCAGTACTTGGTTTGCTCATTACATTCTAAAATTGTTAGTGGCACGCCTAACTCATTATTAAATGAACCCTTTGGCGCTATGGTCTCGCCGGCTGAGGAGAGAATGTAATTAAGTAGATCTTTAGTTGTTGTTTTACCTTGTGAACCAGTAATGCCAATAACCGTTAAACCCGCTAATTGCACTCGTACAAATTTGGCTAGATCGGCCACTGCCTGCATTACATCAGAGACGACCACGCAAGGTTGCGCAACTACTTGGGTCGTAAGAGCCAATACAGCTCCGTTTGAGAAAGCATCAGAACAGAAATTATGACCATCGGTATTTTCGCCAATTAGAGCTAGAAATAGTGAACCTGCTTTAGCTTGGCGTGAGTCAAATACTGGCGCTTGCGTGACCATAATGTTTTCGTCACCATGAAGTGAGCCATTTACGATTAATGATATTTCGCGAGCCGATAACTTGATCATGAAGTTGCCTCTATTGCAGCAGCTAGAACTAAGCGATCATCAAAGTTATGTTTTACGCCGGCAATTTCTTGGCCAGGCTCATGTCCTTTTCCAAGCAGTATGACCACGTCGCCAGGCTCTGCCGCCGCGACCGCGATTTCAATCGCACGCTTGCGATCGAGTTCGATTGAAGTAGAAGCTGGCAGAGTTAAACCAGAGATCATCTCATTTACTATTTCAGCAGGATCTTCGCTGCGTGGATTATCACTGGTAAATATTGCAATATCTGAACCCGCAATTAATGCAGCTCCCATTAGTGGGCGCTTGCTCTTATCACGATCACCACCACAACCTAATACTGCAATAATTTTTCCAGCAGTGCTTTCACGTAGTGCTGCCAAAACTCGCATGACTGAGTCTGGTGAGTGCGCATAATCAACTAAAGCGCTAAACGACTGGCCCAAATCAAC
>JBEINS010000087.1:0-4765 GCA_040377985.1 Candidatus Planktophila sp.
ATTGGTGATCTAACTCTTGCTATTTCGTCAGAGAGTGAGCAAATGCGCTTGTCATTTGCGGCAACTGCATTGGCAACTTCGGTAGGCTAGGGGCATGTCTGAACTAAGGGTCACCGTAGATGGCGTGGCAACTGTGGTTGCAGCCGATTTGCGACCAACTCAGATCTTTGGAGACCGCAAAGAAGTAGTTGTTTGTCGCATTAACGGTGAGCTGCGCGATCTCTGGACTGACCTTGCCGATGGTGATGTGCTGGAATCAGTGACCATTGATTCCGAAGATGGTCTCAAAGTTCGGCGCCACTCGACTGCACACGTAATGGCACAAGCCGTTCAGCAAATTTATCCCGAAGCCAAACTGGGTATCGGACCACCGATTACCGATGGCTTCTATTACGACTTTGATCCGCAAGATCCGTTCACGCCAGAATCGCTAGAAAAGATTGAAAGCGCAATGCGCAAGATTGTTAAGGAAGGCCAACGGTTTAAGCGACGCGTCACAACTGAAGCTGATGCTTTGAATGAGTTAGCCAAAGAGCCATACAAGTGCGAATTAATTGGCATCAAAGGTGGATCTAGTGATGAAAGTTCGGTTGAAGTTGGTGGAGCCGAATTAACTATTTATGACAATTTGGGTCGCGATGGCCAACCCGTTTGGTCAGATCTATGTCGCGGACCGCATCTACCTTCGACCAAGCACATCCCAGCATTTAAGTTGATGCGTAGTGCGGGTGCTTATTGGCGCGGTTCTGAAAAGAATCCAATGTTGCAGCGAATTTATGGCACCGCTTGGCCAAGTGTTGATGCCCTGAATGCTTATTTAGAACTTCTACTCGAAGCCGAAAAGCGGGATCACCGCCGACTCGGTGCTGAGCTAGATCTATTTAGTTTCCCGGAAGAAATCGGTTCAGGTTTAGCTGTTTTCCATCCTAAGGGCGGAATCATTCGTCGCGCGATGGAAGATTATTCGCGCATTCGTCATGAAGACGAAGGCTATGAGTTTGTTTATTCACCACACATTACTAAGTCTGCCCTCTTTGAAACTTCAGGGCACCTGGATTGGTATGCCGATGGCATGTATCCACCAATGATCATGGATGAAGAGCTCCATGCTGATGGCACGATAAAGCGCCCAGGCCAGAAGTACTACATGAAGCCAATGAACTGTCCGTTCCATAATCTGATCTACAAGTCGCGGCAACGTTCCTATCGCGAACTGCCATTGCGCTTATTTGAGTTTGGAACTGTCTATCGCTACGAAAAATCTGGTGTTCTGCACGGAATCACGCGTGCTCGTGGATTCACGCAAGACGATGCACATATCTATTGCACCCCAGAGCAAATGCCGGGTGAGCTCGATTCACTTTTAACCTTCGTTCTTAATCTATTACGTGACTATGGACTTAATGATTTTTATCTTGAACTGTCCACCCGTAATCCAGAAAAGTCGGTTGGCGAAGATGCTGAGTGGGTTGCAGCAACTGAGGCACTTAGACAAGCGGCTACTCTGCAAGGTCTCGATCTCGTACTCGATGAAGGCGGAGCTGCGTTCTACGGACCAAAAATTTCCGTGCAGGCAAAAGATGCAATTGGTCGCACCTGGCAAATGTCGACGATTCAAGTTGATTTCCAATTGCCACAACGTTTCGAACTGGAATATGCAAATACCGATGGCTCTCGTTCGCGTCCAGTAATGATTCACCGCGCATTATTTGGTTCGATCGAACGTTTCTTTGGTGTTCTCACTGAGCACTATGCCGGCGCGTTTCCACCATGGTTAGCACCAGTGCAGGCTATTGGTATTCCAGTAGCTGAAGCTTTCACACCATATCTTTCAGAGGTTATTAGCCAAATGCGTAAGGCAGGTTTACGCGTTGAACTAGATGCATCCGATGATCGCATGCAGAAGAAAGTTCGTAATGCGCAGATGTCAAAAATTCCATTTATGGTTATTGCTGGCGAAGAAGATCAAAATGCGGGCGCGGTTTCCTTCCGCTACCGCAATGGCGAGCAGAAGAACGGTATTCCAATAGCTGAAGCGATCGCAGAAATAAAGAAAATCGTCTCCGATCGCACTCAGGTTTAGTTATGTCTGAGATTGTGGGCGGTGCTGGAATTCCTGATGCCTGGCAACGGTTATGGGCACCGCATCGCATGGAGTATTTAACTGGCGATAATCGTCCGCTTCCAGGAAACGATATTGAGTGTCCGTTCTGTCGAATTCCAACGCTAAGTGATCAAGAAGGTTTGATTGTTGCGCGCGGCATCGAGGCATATGTAGTCATGAATCTTTACCCATATAACGCGGGCCACTTATTGGTTTGCGCATATCGACATGTTGCAGATCTAACGGATTTAACCGAGACAGAGCGAAATGAAATGTCTGAATTATCAGCCCACGCAATGACGACGCTTCGTAAAGTGAGTGCACCCGCAGGGTTTAATTTAGGAATGAATCAAGGTGCAATTTCAGGTGCTGGTGTTGCTGCGCATATTCACCAACATATTGTTCCGCGTTGGTCGGGGGATGCAAACTTTATGCCGATCATTGGCCAAACCAAAGTGTTGCCCCAATTGCTATCCCAGTCGCGCGATTTAATCGCTGCCGCCTGGTAGTTTAAAGTTGGCCTAAATATTCGCGAACTTCTTTGATTCCAAGTCCAGTCTTAAAGTCAAGTGGGATTGCGGGAAATAGAAGGCCTGCGGCAAATGCATCGGGACCCATCTGATCGATCGCTAGTAAATACTCGTCCCGAAATTCGCTAACTAGAGTTTTATGTTCATCAGCGCTTTCAATTTCAACTGAAGAACCATCTTGATAATTAGTTATCTTCAAATCGCTTAGCGAAATCAGCGCACATGGGGTTCCGGCGTCATCGTGCAAAACAAGATAAGGCGTCACGCATTGTTCGAAGACTCGGTTAGCTAGCATCACGGCATCATCGAAATCGCCGTCGTTACCAGTAAGTCCGGTGACCACAATTAATCGCGGCATCAGGTAATCATCAAGTGATTCCCAGATGGCAATTGATTCGGGGGAGATACCCGAATTAGGGTTGATTGCAAAGATGGCCAAGTCAGACTCGACTACGCCCGCAGCGCTAACAGTTCCATTGAATTCAGCGGCTACCTCGACCAAAAAAGCGCTCTCGTGACCATATATATGGACGCGTAAGTTAGTTGAACTCATGTCTACAGCCTACGATGGGACACGATGATTAGTGACATTTTTAAGCCCGCGGTGGTGCGACTAATTTCACCAACTGCGCGAGGCCTGCTGCGCATCGGGTTGACACCTAATTCAGTCACCACGATCGGTGCAATTGGGGTTATCGCTACCTCTTTGATTGCATATCCAAACGGACATCTATTTGGCGGCACTGTTGCAATCTGCTGCTTAGCTTTGAGCGATTTATTCGATGGCACGATGGCTCGATTATCCGCCAAAGGACCGAGCAGATGGGGCGGGTTTTTAGATTCGACCATTGATCGCGTAACAGACTCGGCAATTGCGTTGGGCTTACTAATCTATTTAGCGCAGCGAGATGATGAACTTTCTTATGTCTTGCTGGTTTCAATTGTTTCGGGCTTCTTAGTTTCTTACATTCGCGCAAAAGCTGAAAGTTTGCAAATCGAATGCAAAGGTGGCTTTGCCGAACGAACTGAGCGGTTGGTAATTTTGTTAACTGCCATTGGCTTTACTGGCTTGGGTGTCGATTACGTCTTGACCGTAGGCGTTTGGGGTCTAGCGCTAGTTAGTGTTTTTACTGTGTTTCAACGATTGCTAATAGTTCGGAAAGCAACCAAATAATGAAAGTCGAAGATTTATCAGCGGCGGCTTACTTTACTGGCTGGCGAATTGTTCGCTGGCTACCCGAAAAAAGTGCTTATCGACTTTTTAGTTTTGTAGCCGATCGCGTAAGTGCCAAGAATGGAAAGAATTTTCAAAGATTAGAAAGTAATTTAAAGCGTGTGGCACCTCAACTGTCCGAGAGCGAATTGCGAACATTGGCGAAAGCAGGAATGCGTTCCTATTTGAGATATTGGTGTGACACTTTTCGCTCACCAGATTGGGATACCACCCGAATTCAAAGCTCGGTTACGGTTAACGATGCTGAGTTACTTCTAGAGCCAGTTCGAAGCAAACGTGGTGTTGTGGTTGCGCTGCCGCACGCTGGAAACTGGGACCATGCGGGTTCATTCTTTTGTAGTCAGGGAATTCCCTTAGTTACTGTCGTTGAGCGACTAAAACCCGAGAGATTGTTTCAGAAATTTCTGGAATATCGTCAGGCGATTGGCATGGAAGCGCTACCTCTTGATGGCCGAGTTATGGGTACGTTGGCCAGTCGCTTACGTGAAGGAAAGCTGGTTGCGTTGGTTGCTGATCGCGATCTTTCACGAAGTGGCATTGATGTGAAATTCTTTGATGGCACGGCTCGCATGCCGGCAGGGCCTGCTCTGTTGGCACTGCGCACTGGCGCAGATTTGATCACAGCTTTCGTTTCTTATACTCAATCTGGAATTCATATCGAGTTTCGCAAAGTAGAGATTGCAACTGGTGAAACTGAAAGTGAGCAAGTGGCCAAGACTGTGCAGCTATGTGCTGATAATTTCGCCGCGGGTATTACCGAATACCCGCAAGACTGGCATATGTTGCAACGGATTTGGGTTGATGGCGACTTTGTGGAGCGCTCATGATTAAGCGGAAATTAAGAATTGGACTTGTTTGTCCCTACAGTTGGGATTTTCCAGGTGGCGTGCAAAACCA
>JBEINS010000080.1:0-5053 GCA_040377985.1 Candidatus Planktophila sp.
CAACTAAATTGAGCAGTTCGACGCCTTCTTGGCGTACAAGGGTTTGGCCTAAGAGTTCACCTAACTGGCGAACGTCATTACGCAACTCTGCGTCATCGGCCTGAAAATCACCTGACATAGGCGTAATCATCGCAGGTCTTTCGCAATCGCGATTACCGCACGCGTTCCAGGCAAGATAGAATTGGCGTAATTCGCCCCCTCCCACCTTTGGGAGTTGGGGCTTAACGGCATTTCGTAGCATCTAAGAGGTTGGGGGGTTGTCATGCGTGGTTTGTTAAATTCACTTGCCGACTTCCCGGAATTTATCGATGCAACGAGTGAAAGTAATCTGCATCGATCTCATAATTTGGTCACACCGCCACCTAGTTTTCCGTTTTTGATCGCACAAATCGCCCAATCTAGGCCAGTTCTAGTCATTAGTGGCTCTAGTCGTGGCGCTGAAGATATCGCCAGCGAGCTTCGCGATTTACACGATCGCGTACTTGAATTTCCAGCTTGGGAAACGTTGCCGCACGAACGTTTAAGCCCACGAAGCGACACTGTTGCTCGCCGAATTCAAACCCTAAATGAATTAGCGCATTCGAATTCCGCGCTTAACCCAATTGTAATTACCCCGGTGCGTGGTGTCATTCATCGCATCATCGCTGATTTAGCTAAGCAACCCCTTTGGCATCTTGAACAAGGACAAGAGATTTCCTTAAGTGAGCTAATAAGACATTTAACTGATCTGGCCTACGTTCGAACTGACCTAGTTGAAAAACGTGGTGAGTTTGCCGTGCGTGGCGGAATCATCGATTTATTCTTACCGCTCACTAAACACCCAGTACGTATCGATTTCTTTGGAGATGAGATTGAAGAGTTAAATTACTTTGAAGTATCAGGGCAACGAACATCTGAACCCGTAATTGGAAAGCTTGAGATTTTTCCTTGTCGAGAACTATTGCTCACCGAAGATATTCAAGTTAAAGCTAATGATTTAATTTCTAAATTTCCAGCAGCTGCGGAAATGCTTGATCGAATGGCTGCCGGAATTGCTACCGAAGGCATGGAATCTTTGATTCCATTGTTGATTGAAGAGCAAGAAACTTTGCTAGATCGCATGCCCGCGAATACCGAAATAATTTTCTTAGATGAAGAACGAATTCGTTCCAGGGCGGCAGATTTACTTTCCACCAATGATGAATTCTTAGCCGCTTCTTGGTCTAATGCTGCAGTTGGCGCAGTTGCTCCTGTACATACGGGCGTAAGTACTTACCTAGCCTGGGATGAGCTGGCTGAAAAGATTATTTCCTTGGGCCTTAATCGCCGCTCGCTAAATTCCTTTGGTTCTGACTTAAGTGAAGATACTGACTTTATGGCGATCTCAGCGATTGATCCGTTGCGTGGCGATATGGATCAACTATTAGCTGTGCTGGGGGAGGCAGTTTTAAATAACTTCAAGGTGATATTCACGGCTAATGGTCACGGCATGGTTGAACGTTATGCCGGAATCTTCCGAGGTGCTGATCTACCGGTATACGTGGTCGATCAATTGCAAGCAAAGCCAACTGCTGGTTTGATTCATATAACAACTACTCCGATTACCTACGGCTTCTCGTATCCAAGTGCACAAATACTCTTTATTACTGAACATGATTTAACTGGCAGTAAATCTCGGGTTAAAGATTCAGATCGCTTGCCCTCAAAACGTAAACAGAGCGTTGATCCACTCGAATTAAAAGCTGGCGATTTTGTAGTTCATGAACAACACGGCATCGGTCGTTATGTTGAAATGATTCAGCGCGAAATCGCGGGTGTAGTTCGCGAGTATTTAATTATTGAATACGCCTCAGCCAAGCGTGGCCAACCGGGCGATCGCATTTTTGTGCCAACTGATTCGCTAGAGCAAGTAAGTAAATATATTGGTGGTGAGTCACCAACTGTCCACCGAATTGGCAGCGGGGAATGGCAGAAAGCTAAGGGTCGCGCACGAAAAGCGGTTCGCCAAATTGCTGGCGAGCTAATTCGACTTTATGCCGCACGCACCAGTGCGCCAGGTTTTGCGTTCTCACCAGATACGCCATGGCAACGCGAATTAGAAGATGCATTTTCCTATATCGAAACCCTTGATCAGCTAGCCACGATCGATGAAGTTAAGCGCGACATGGAACGCCCGTTTCCGATGGATCGCATTATTTGCGGCGATGTTGGCTACGGCAAAACCGAAATTGCAATTCGCGCCGCATTTAAAGCTGTGCAAGATGGCAAGCAGGTTGCTGTATTGGTACCAACTACTCTATTGGTGCAACAGCATTACAAAACTTTTACCGAACGTTATTCCGGTTTTCCTATCAAAGTCGCTGGCATGTCTCGCTTTAATACTGCCAAAGAGAGCAAGGAAATAACGCTGGGCTTGGGCGAAGGCGCAATTGATGTTGTTATCGGCACCCATCGAATCCTTTCAAATGATGTGATTTTTAAGGACTTAGGGCTAGTTATCGTTGATGAAGAGCAGCGCTTTGGCGTTGAACAGAAAGAATCCCTGAAGAAACTACGCACTACGGTCGATGTGCTTTCCATGTCAGCTACGCCAATTCCGCGCACGTTAGAGATGGCAGTAACGGGTATTCGTGAGATGTCCACGATTACTACGCCGCCAGAAGAACGACACCCGATTCTTACTTATGTCGGCGCTAGCGAAGACGCCCAGATCGCCGCCGCCATCCATCGAGAACTTTTGCGTGACGGTCAGATTTTCTATATTCATAATCGCGTTGAATCAATTGACCGCACCGCATCTCGTTTACAAGAGCTAGTACCAGAGGCTCGCATTCGCGTAGCACATGGGCAGATGAGTGAATCGATGTTAGAAGATGTAATCCTCGGATTCTGGAATCGTGATTTCGATGTACTGGTTTGCACCACCATTGTGGAAAGCGGTCTGGACATTGCAAATGCCAATACTTTAATTGTTGAACGCGCTGACATGTTTGGTTTATCGCAACTTCATCAATTGCGTGGTCGCGTAGGTCGTGGTCGCGAACGTGCATATGCCTATTTCCTTTATCCAGCCGATCAACCACTTTCGGAAATTGCAATTGATCGCTTAAAAACAATTGCATCAAATACTGATCTGGGTGCTGGAATGCGCGTTGCACTAAAGGATTTAGAAATTCGTGGCGCTGGCAACTTACTTGGCGGCGAACAATCAGGCCATATTGCCGATGTTGGCTTCGACCTTTATATGCGCATGGTGGGCGAAGCAGTGCAAGATTACAAAACTGGCTTTATTGAAACTGAAGAACCAAATCATGAATGCAAAATTGAAATTCCAATTAATGCGCACCTGCCCGAAGAATATGTGCCAGGTGAACGTTTACGTCTTGATCTTTATCGCCGCTTAGCTGATGTGCAAAGTGATGCCGATGTAGATTCGATTGCAGCTGAATTAATTGATCGATTCGGTGAACTTCCAGAGACTGCGTTAGCGCTTCTTGGTGTGGCCAAACTGCGAGCTTTGGCCAAAGGTCAGAAACTGCGTGAAGTCGTGATTTCCGGCAAATTCCTGCGCTTATCGCCACTTACTTTGGCTGAATCACGCCAACTTCGCCTAGCCCGCGTTTATCCGGGGTCGATTTATAAGAGCGCAGCAAGCACAGTTTTGGTCGCACTACCCAAGGCCGCAGCGTGGAATCCGTCCGAAAGCACTCCAGTTATGGGGGATACTTCTACTCTGGCTTGGGTATCCGAAGCCGTAACCGAATTAGCGGCTAACCCGAAAGTGAGTAAATCTTGAAAAAATTCACCGCAGTCACAATCGCCTCTGTTGCAGCAATCGCACTTTTCTTAACTGGTTGCTCACAAGTTGGCGCGGCCGCAACAATCGGAAGCACCAAGATTACTCAAGCAACTGTGCAGACCAGCATTGATACCGTAATGGCTGAGCGCACCGGTGTTGATACCACCCAAATGCAATTAGAAACTGGCGAAGAGCTAAACCGTAGCCAACTTCGTTTTCACTTATTTGCCGGTCTATTAAAGGCCGCAGCAACATCAGTAAAAGTAACTGTTACTAAGGCTGAAATTGATACTCGCCGCGAAGTAATAATTCAGCAAGTTGGCGGCGTAACTAATTTGCCACAGGCACTTGTCGGCGCTGGCATTGCATCAAGTGATTTTGATATTTATTTAGAAGCGGTATTGAATTCTGAAAAAATCCAACAAACCTTCGTTGCAGCTGGTGTCCCTGAAGCAGATATTCCAACCAAGATGCAGGAATTAGTTGTGGCAACTGGCAAGACCAACAAAGTCACTGTTAACCCACGTTATGGTGTCTGGAATCCAGATTCAGCTGAAGTTACTGCCGCTGTCAGCGACGCCGTTTCACCTTCAGCTTCTAACTAATTCGCTGAAATAAATGTCAGAACTTCTGCGCCTTGCGGAGGTAATGAACAAATTACGTTCACCTGGCGGTTGCCCTTGGGATGCCGAACAGACGCACGAATCTTTAATCAAATATCTCCTTGAAGAGTCGTATGAATTTATCGACGCAGTTGAAACCAATGACCGCGCTGGTTTACAAGAAGAACTTGGCGATCTGCTGCTGCAGGTCTATTTCCATGCTCGCATAGCGCAAGATGATCCGCAGAACCCATTTACGATCGAAGATGTAGCCCGCGGCATCGCAGATAAATTGATCAACCGGCACCCACATGTATTTGGTGAAGTTCAGGTATCCGGAGTTGCTGAAGTTATTTCCAATTGGGAAGAGATTAAAGCTGCCGAAAAGGGTCGCACTTCGGCCATTGATGGCGTTGCTCTCTCGCAACCTTCGCTGCCCTTGATTTCAAAGCTATTACATCGCGCCGAGAAATATGGAGTTTCCTTAGATCTGCCAACAACGCAGGTTAACGATGCCGAAATGGCAGTTGAACAAATACTTGCGATCGCGGCTTGGGCCAGCGCCAATGAAATCGATCTCGATGCTTTGCTACGCCAGCGGGCTCGCGCGCTAATGGCGCAGATCCAAAGCAATGAAGCGCGGTAGACTACTCACCTGAGTTCAGCGCTGATC
>JBEINS010000053.1:0-6468 GCA_040377985.1 Candidatus Planktophila sp.
GCACAGGGTGCAACTGTCGATGCACTTAAGAAATCATTAGGCACTATTGCTATTGAACAATACAAAGCCGGGGGATTGAGCCAAGGTTTAGAGCTTCTTTTTTCAGCTAACCCAGAACTATATTTAAGTTCGGCAGGTTCATTGGAGTCAATAACTCGTGCCAAGAGCACACAACTTCGTAAGTTCGAAGCAGCGCAGCAACGTTTAAAAGCCTCATCACTTACTGTCAATGATAAGTTAGCTTTAGTTAAGGCAGCGCAGAAAAAATATGCACAGAAGTCAGCCGAAGCAAAATCTAAATTAGCGGCTGCCGAAAAAATATTAGCGAAATTAAAGAAGGAAGACCGAGCTCGTTTGGCTGCTCTGAAGGCAGCTGAAGAGGATGCAGACCAGGCAGCTTCTAAGGCATATGCGAGTAGTGCGGGTGCGATTTCAGGTCGCGCTGGAATAGCGATTAAGTATGCGCTAAAGCAGATCGGTGATCGATATGTATTTGGTTCGGCAGGTACCGTCACTTGGGATTGTTCCGGGTTAACCATGCGCGCGTATCAAGCAGCTGGTGTGTCACTGCCACATTCTTCTAGAGCGCAAGCGAAATATGGCCGTTCAGTTTCGTACAAGTCTGCCAAGCCGGGTGATTTACTCTTCTATGGCCGGCCAATTTCGCACGTTGCAATTTACTTAGGTGGCGGCAAGATGGTTCACGCCCCACGTTCTGGTTCACGTGTGAAAGTTGTTTCTAACGCAGCAACAGCGCTTGGTCGCAAACCACTCGTTGCTGTTCGCCGGTTCTAGTAATGGTTGCAACCACACTATTTATTACCAATGACTTTGGCCCCAGAGCTGGGGGTATTGAAACTTTTGTTCATGGACTTATTGAGCGTTTACCTAAAGGCTCGGTCATTGTTTACACCAGCGCTCAAGCAAACGCGCAAACATTTGATTCAGAGTGGCTACTGAAATACGGCGTTGAAGTTATTCGTGATCGTAGCAAAATCCTGTTACCCACTCCTCGCGTGATAAAAGCTTGTCAAAAACTAATTAGCAATCGAAAATTATCAAAAGTGGCTTTTGGTGCCGCTGCACCACTTGGAATTATGGCTCGAGCAATGCGAAGCGCGGGCGCAAAAAAGATTGTGGCACTTACTCATGGCCACGAAGTTTGGTGGGCCAAAGTGCCACCGTTTTCGTTCGCGATTCGCTATATGAGTAAGAATATTGATGTGATTACCTATCTAGGTGATTACACCAGAGGCGAAATTAGCAAAGCACTAAGCGAAGCTGATGCTTGCAAGTTGGTGCAGATAGCACCCGGCATTGATGTTGACCATTTTGTCCCTACGGATTCAAGTAACTTGCGAGCTGAACTAGGACTAACTGATAAGTCGGTAATCATCAGCGTTGGTCGGTTAGTTCACCGCAAGGGGCAAGACAAGCTAATTTCTGCGCTTCCGGAAATTAAAACTTCGGTACCTAACGTGCATTTAGTACTAGTTGGAGTTGGCCCGCATCAAGATTATTTAGAAAAATTGGCTTTGAAACTAAATGTCAGTGATTGCGTAACATTTATTGGTCGAATCAACTACGCCGAACTCCCTAAATACATATGTTTGGGAGATATCTTTGCAATGCCTTCGCGTTCACGTTTCTTCGGGCTAGAAGTAGAGGGATTAGGCATTGTCTATCTAGAAGCTAGCGCGTGTGGGTTACCGGTAGTAGGCGGAAAATCTGGGGGAGCACCCGATGCGGTTTTAGTTGGTGAAACAGGCATGGTTGTAGATGGCACAAACTCTTCTGAGATTGCTGATGCCTGTATTGAATTACTCAATAATCCAGAACTATGCGCACTCATGGGTGCAAATGGAAGAGCTTGGATTATTGAAAACTGGCGCTGGGAAATTTGGGCCACTAGATACGCGGCGTTACTCGCCTAACCAAGAATTATCACGGGCAACTGCAACTGCTGAGATTCGATTGCTGACCTCAAGTTTGCGATAGATACTTGCTAAATGCGTTTTGATAGTTGGCTCACCCAAATAAAGTTGACGAGCTATTTCCTTGGTGCTTTTACCCGTGGCCAAAATTGTTAGAACCTCCAATTCTCTAGAACTTAAAATTGTTAGTCGCTCCTTGGCTTTAAGAGCTCTTTGTAAACCAGATGCGGTAAAACTCAACGGAGTAATCAGCGCTCGTTCTAGCGTTGCAATTACTTCTGATATCGGGGCGCTCTTTAAAACAAAGCCACTTACTTGGGCAGAAAGAGCGGTAAGCAATAATTCAGGCGCGTCATTTAGAGTCAGAATTACAATTCCAATTTCATCGGAAATCCCTCTGGCCCAATTTGCAACTTCAAAACCACTGCCATCAGGAAGGTTAAGATCGAGCAAAATTAGGTTTGGATTTGTACGTGCAATCTGCGCTATTGCTTCGTTCTTGCTGGCAGCCACCGCGCAGATTGTGAAATTGGCTTTAACTAGTGCTTGTTCTAACCCAGCGCGAACTATCGGATGATCATCAACGATTAGAACTCGGCGATTCAACTAGGAATCGATACTCGAATCAAGAGACCGGGTGTGAGGTTAATGAATTCAATTTTTCCAGATAGCTCAGTTACCGCCTCGGAAATACCAACTAAGCCAAATCGATCAGCTTTCATTTCAACACCGCCAATCCCGTTATCGCTAACTTCGATAACAGTAAGAGCATTGTCGCTATGTGTGTGCAGATTAATCACGCTAGCCCCAGAGTGCTCAGCGGCATTACGCAAGAGCTCGATGGCTATGGGGTTAAGTGTTGGATCAATGGGGATGGTCAGATCAACCTGGCCGAGACGATCACCGCAGATCGCGACAGCTAGTTCACCCAAGTCAGGTGGAGTGCTGCGAAGATTTAGGATCTCGCGACGAACTTTTTCAATGAGACCAGTAACTTCAAACCTAAGGGTTCGCAGTTCAGCACGGGTAGAAGTTGGTAATTCGGGTGCACCCAGAGATTGGTCAAGTGAGTAACCCAGGGCAACCAAATCTTGCGCTATTCCATCGTGGATTTGGCGCGCAATCTGGTTTGTGCCCCGGGTATTCAATTACTCTTTTTCGTAGAGCGCTTCGATTTCAGCTGCAAATTCTTGCGCGATGACATGGCGCTTGATTGATAACTTTGCAGTTAACTGTCCGCCCGCAATTGTGAAGTCGGTAGTTAAGATTCGGAACTTACGAATTGATTCAGCTTTACTTACAGCTTTATTAGCTTCATCAACTGCAGTTTGAATAACACTAATTAATTGTGGGTCGACTGCTAATTCAGCCATTGATGCGCCTTGTTTCTTATTTGCTGCAATCCAAGGCTTTAACAAATCTTGATCAATGGTAATTAGAGCGCCAATGAATGGACGAGCATCGCCCACAACAACACATTGGCTAACTAGCGGATGTGAGCGCAAGCGATCTTCTAGAACTGCAGGAGCCACGTTCTTGCCACCAGCGGTAACAATAAGTTCTTTCTTACGACCAACGATAAAGAGGAATCCATCTTCATCTAACTTGCCCAGGTCGCCAGTCTTAAACCAGCGATCAGCGTCAAAAACTTCAGCATTGGCCGCATCGTTCTGCCAATAACCGCGCATAACAATGGGACCTCTAAGAAGTACTTCGCCATCTTCGGCAATCTTGACTGAGGTTCCGGGAATTGGTTTACCAACTGAGCCAACTCGAAGCGCGGTAGATAAATTAAGTGTTGCGCCAGCGGTAGTTTCAGTTAAACCGTAACCTTCTAAAATAGTTATTCCGGCACCGCGATAGAAGTGTCCTAAGCGAGCACCTAGGGGAGCGCCACCAGAAATTGCTGCCTCAACGCGACCACCAACTGCGGTACGGATTTTTGAGTAAACAAGTTTGTCGAAGAGAGCATGCTTCAAGCGAAGTGAGAGTGAAATCTTCTTGGTATCTAAACCTTCGCTATATGCAATCGCAACAGCTGCTGCCTTGCGGAAGATGTCGCCTTTACCTGCTGCTTCTGCTTTTGCTTCAGCGCCGTTGTAAATCTTTTCAAAAATACGTGGCACTGCAAGTACGAAAGTCGGCTTGAACGAGGCCAAGTCGGCTGATAAGCGACCAACTGGATCGCTGCAGTGAGCTAAATGTAATCCAGCGGTAATCGAACCAATTTGCACCATGCGACCGAATACGTGCGCAACTGGCAAGAAAAGCAAAGTTGATCCATCTGGTTTTAAGAAAAGATCTTTCGCGCCTTGCACAACGTTTCCGCACTCAGAAAGGAAATTGCCGTGAGTAAGCGAAACACCTTTTGGTTTTCCGGTTGTGCCAGATGTGTAAATCAAAGTTGCCAACGTATCTGGAACCAGTGCATTACGTCTGCGATCAATTTCATCATCACCGATGTGAGAACCTGATGCCGTCAAAATATCCAATACGCCATCGGTCATAGTCCAAACATGACGGGTATGAGCTGGTCGTACCGTTTCAACTAATTCTCGCAGAGTTGGAGTTTCAACGATGATGCCCACTGCACCTGAGTCATTAAGAATCCAGTCAATTTGTTCGGCCGATGAAGTGTCATAGACCGGCACAACAACGCCGCCGGCATACCAAATTGCAAAATCTAAGATCGTCCACTCGTAGCGAGTGCGGGACATGATTGCAACGCGATCACCGATTTGAATGCCGGCTGCGATTAATCCTTTAGCAGCTGTGCGCACTTCGGTTTCAAACTCGCGAGCAGTTACTGGTTGCCATCCTTCGCCAAGTGGGCGAGAGAGCATTATGCGTTCTGGTTCAAACCAAGCGCGTTCGGCGACAAGGTTTGTCAGGTTCCCCTCAGTTGCTGAAGGGACAAGGGCAGGTATCGTCATTTCGTTCATGGGAGAACGCTAGCGTGGCAACTATCAGAAATGGAAGAGGGTACCCTTTGCGCCATGAGCGAATTAAGCAGCGGAAAAATCACTATTGATGCCCCGATCAGCGAGGTGCAGGCAGCCCTTTTCGAGATTGCCAAGTACCCCGAATGGTCGACGTCGATTAAGTCAGTCGAAGTTCTAGCTACCGATGAGCAGGGGCGTTTAACCTCTGGCAAGTTCGTAATCGATGCTGGCATGATGAAAGATAAAGTCACTCTTGACTATGAGTGGTCAGAGGCTCCCAGCAAACTTTCATTTTCATTTAATGATGCCGATTTATTAACCGGCATGGAAGGTTCTTACACAATTAAGAAAATTGATGAGGACACCACTGAGGTTACTTATGAAATGGGTGTTGAAATCTCGATGCCGATTCCAGCCATGATGCGTAAGAAAGCTGAGCAAACGACGATTGATCAAGCTCTTGATCAATTGAAATCGCATCTAGAAGGCTAATTAGTAAATGTCTTTAACTGTTGGCGTAGATGTCGGTGGCACCAAAGTTCTTGGTGGCGTGGTTGATGCATCTGGAAAAGTTTTAGCAACCTCCAGACGCGACACCCCGCGCGAAGGTGGCAGCGAGCTAACCCAAACAATTGCAGCAGTTGCGCTTGAACTCATGCAGGAACATTCTATTTCTGCAGTTGGTGTATCTGCTGCAGGCTTTGTTTCCTCAGATCGCAAAACTATGTTAGCTACACCAAACATTGCCGATTGGAATGGCGTTCAGCTCGATCTTGAGTTAACTAAATTAATTGGCTTACCAGTTGTAATTGAGAATGATGCTAATGCTGCAGCTTGGGGTGAAGCTAAGTTTGGTGCTGGTCGTAATCAGAAACATATGATGATGCTAACAATCGGTACTGGTGTCGGTGGCGGCATTGTTGTTAATAACGAGCTCTACCGCGGAGCTTTTGGAATCGCTGCAGAGTTTGGTCACTTGCGCGTTGTGCCCGAAGGTCATCTATGTGGGTGCGGTGCTCGTGGCTGTTTCGAGCAATACGCCTCTGGTAGTGCGCTACGACGTCATGCTCGCGAAGCAATCAGCGCTTCACCAGATTTAGCCCGCAATTTACTTGCTCGCGGAGATGGCACGATCGATGGTCTAACTGGTCAAGCAATTACAGATGCTGCTCGCGAAGGTGACGCTGTAGCACTTGCTGCTTTTCAAACCACTGCGCAGTATTTAGGTGCTGGGATTGCATCCCTGGCAGTGTTGCTTGATCCATCTTGCGTTGTTATCGGCGGGGGAGTCATCGATGCCGGAGAAATTCTGCTTGCGCCAACTCGCGAGGCAATGAAACGCTACATGCCATTTGCCGGCAAGCATCCGTATCCAGAGATTGTGGCAGCTGAACTAGGCAATGAAGCTGGCTTAGTCGGCGTTGCAGATCTAGCTCGTAATTAACTTTCGAACGGGTATCGCAAACCAATCTGATTTCTAATCTCATCTAGCGTTTGCATAATTTCAATACTCATCTTGTGCGTTAACAATGGTGATTCAATTTCACCATTTCGAACCATGCGTTCTAATTCGGCAGCTTGTTCGCGCAGCC
>JBEINS010000051.1:0-6610 GCA_040377985.1 Candidatus Planktophila sp.
AAATAGTGCACGCGATTTAGAAGTTTTACGTGCCGTCCTAGGCGATGAAAAGTTGAACTTCCTAGGAAAGTCTTATGGCACATATCTCGGGACTCTATTTGCCAAATTATTTCCCAAAAGTGTTGGTCGATTTGTATTAGATGGCGCAGTTGATCCAAATACTAGTAATCGTGAAGCTGTGCTGGGCCAAGCGATCGGTTTTGAATTAGCACTTGACGCATTCATTGAAAATTGCTTAAAAGGCAGCTCATGTGCTTTAACAGGTGACTTGCAATCAGCACGAATTCAAATTGTTGATTTGCTTGCAAAGACCGCTATCACGCCACTTGAAAGTAAATCTAGTCGTGAAGTTACCGAAGGTTTAGTATTACTCGGAATTGCATCAGCTCTATATGACAGTGAATCAGGTTGGCCAGTTTTACGTGATGCATTTAAAGAAGCAACGCTAGGAAGTGGCACAAGTTTCTTAACTTTGGCAGATCAATATGCTGGTCGCCAAGAGGATGGAAGCTATCTAAGCAACGAAAACGATGCGCTACAAGTAATTAGTTGCCTCGACCAAAATAAATTAGAAACAGTTTCGGTGTTTAAAAAAGACTTTGCTGAATTCTCTGACAGAGCGCCAATATTTGGACCATATCTGGCTTATGCCGGATTAGCCTGTCGTTACTTGCCAAACTTAGGTAGCGTGGAACAAATTGAAATCAAGAGCATTAATACAAAACCGATTCTGATTGTCGGAACAACTAGAGATCCAGCAACACCTTACAAATGGTCGAAATCGCTCGCAAAAATCTTTTCATCTTCCGTCTTAATTACCCTTGATGGCGATGGCCATACTGGCCATGGTCGAGGCTCAACTTGCGTGGATTCGGCAGTAGATCGTTACTTATTAACTGGATTAACGCCTAAGTCAGCCCTTTTCTGCGCAAAATAATCAGACCTTGGAGCATTGGGCTGGCCACCGCATAATTAGGTCATGGTCGATACCACGGGTGGATTTACAAGCGCGGGTCTGCAATTAGAAGCAGAAACTTTATTGCTGCCATCTTTATCGCAAAGCGAAGCAATTGAAATTGGCGAGATTGCTCATCAATTAGGTCGCGATCGCGCACTAGCTATCACAATTGAAGTGCAATTAGGAAAATGGCCGGTATTTCATATCGCACTTCCAGGCACAAAACCAGAAAATGATAATTGGATTGCTCGCAAAGCTCGCGTAGTACATGCAACTGGTAACTCAACAATGCGCGAGCGAGTATTTGCCGAAGAAAATGGTTTTGATTGGTACCTAAAGAACGATTTGTCTGAAGAGTTGCATGCAATACATGGTGGTGGATTGCCACTTAATGTGAACGGATTAGGATTAGCAGGAGTATTACTAATTAGTGGCTTGCCTCAAGTTCAAGATCATTTGCTTGGAGTTGAAGTTATTGCCGAGTTCTTAGCGCGAAAAGGTGAACAGCAGTGAGTATTTGGGTTTGTGGTGAAGTCTTAATTGACCTATTGCCAGGTGACCCTGAGCGCATTGCAATTGTTGGTGGCGGGCCTGCAAATACTGCAAAAGCACTATCTCGCTTAGGTCATAACGTTCAATTCATTGATGGAATTTCTACCGATGTTTACGGAAAATCAGCACGTGCAGAACTAATCCGCGACGGCGTTGGACTAGATCTAGCACTGACAAGCGAGCTACCAACTTGCACAGCGACAGTTTCACTAAGTAGTGATGGTTCTGCGAGCTATGAATTTTTAATTAACAGCACTGCGACTTTTGCTTTTGATAACTCTTGGTTACCTGATCCGGAAAAATATAAGCCAGAGGTTTTACAGATCGGGACGCTAGTTACGATCATCGAGCCAGGTGCCTCTGTGCTTTACGACTGGGCGGTTCAAGTAAGTGAATTTGCACCAATAGTCTTTGATCCAAATATCAGGCCAAGTGTGATGCCTGATCTAATTAAGTACCGTAATGAAGTTGAAAAATGGATAAAGATCAGCAGCGTAGTAAAATTCAGCGAAGACGATATTGCTGCACTGTATCCAAATGAAGATCCCATTGGAATTGCCAAAATCTGCATTGAAAAAGGTGTGCAGTTAGTTGTAATAACACGAGGAGCAAACGGCTTAGTTGGCGTCACTGCCGATGGCGTAGTTGAAGTTCCAGGCATAAAAATTGCAGTTGTAGATACTGTTGGTGCTGGCGACACAGCGGGTGCGATTATTGTTGAAGCTGTAACCCAGATAGGCATCTTGAACTTAACTGGTTCGAAATTACGTGAAGTTTTACATCGCGCAGCAGTTGCGGCAGCGATTACCTGTTCTCGTGCTGGAGCTCAACCACCTCGCGCATTTGAACTAACCGAAGCACTCGAGCGGAACTAAGATGCAATTCATTGACGATGCTGAATTTCAAATAAATATTGATTTAGATCAAGGCGCACGCATTGCTTCGCTGATTTGGCGAGATATGCAGTTCACGCTGCCTTTTCGTGGCACACCCATAAATTACGGTTGGTATGGCATGGGGCCATGGGCTGGGCGCGTGCGCGATGGCTTAATTACTGGCGCTAATGGCCAAGAGCACCAATTGCCACAAATCTTTGACCCACCGAATGCGCTGCATGGCTATGGCTTTACTTCATCTTGGCAAGAAATCGGCCCAGGACGTTCGTTACTACATTTACCCGCACCTTATGGCGGGGCGACTTTAGAACAAACAATTGAAGTATTAGATGATGCAATTCGTTGGTCACTTGAATACGAACCAGGCGAATGTGATTTGCCGGCTTGGTTAGGCCTACATCCTTGGTTTGCTCGCGACTTAGATCGTGGCGGTAGTGCGGTAATTGATTTTGCCGCAAATAAAATGTTGCAACGTGGTTCAGATGGGCTACCAACTGGCGAATTAGTTAAACCTTCACCAGAACCTTGGGACGATGCTTTCACTGGAATTATTGGTACTCCAGCAATCATTTGGGAAGATGTAGCGCGCATAGATATTGAGTGCGATGCACCTTGGTGGGTTGTTTACAGCGAAGATGCTGAAGGAGTTTGTATCGAACCACAAACTGCGCCGCCTGATGCAGCGAATCTAGGAATTACTGGCGAGCACTACATTGAAGCGTTATTTGTTTTCACCGAAGAATAAAATAAGGAACAGGAAGATAAATTGATCAACCGTAAACATTTGGCTAAATTAACTGCGCACGAAGAAGAGCGCTTTCTAAAGTTGCATCCAAAAAGTGGTGAGCTCTTTGAAAAGGCAAAAGAGTCAATGCCTGGCGGCGTTCCGATGTCCTGGATGGCTAAATGGCCTGGTGCCTACCCAGTCTTTATTGATCAAGCAAAAGGTGCACAATTTACTGATGTCGATGGCAATTCATATATTGATTTTTGTTTAGGCGATACCGGTTCCATGACTGGCCATTCACCAGATGCGACAGTTGCAGCGATTCGCGAACAAGCCGGCAAAGGAATTACCGCGATGCTGCCAACAGCTGATGCTTCAATTGTTTCAGCTGAGTTAGCTAACCGTTTTGGCTTGCCGCTTTGGCAATTTACCGTCTCAGCCACAGACGCTAATCGCCATGTAATCCGCTATTCCCGCCTACTTACTGGCCGTTCAAAGATTGTGGTTATTGATCGCTGTTATCACGGTTCTGTTGATGAAACTTTTGCCACATTAGATACGGCTGGAAATACCGTAGCGCGCGAAGGAAACATTGGTGCACCTGTAGCACTTGATCACACAACCCGCGTTGTCGAATTCAACGATATCGCTGGCATGGAAAAAGCATTGGCATACGGTGATGTCGCAGCGATTTTGATGGAACCTGCGATGACAAATGTGGGAATTGTTCTGCCACAAGTTGGATATCTAGAAGCAGTGCAAGAACTGGCAAAGAAATACGGCACTATTTTAATTATTGACGAAACTCACACAATCTCAGTTGGTCCGGGCGGAATGACTGCCGATCGTGGATTAAAGCCAGACTTTCTAACCATTGGTAAAGCAATTGGTGGCGGAATCCCGACTGGCACTTTTGGAATGACTCAAGTGATTGCTGATTCAATCAAAAAGATGGTTGAGCTAGAAATTATTGATACCGGTGGCATCGGAGGTACGTTGGCTGGAAATGCTCTTTCACTCGCTGCGATGTGCGCGACACTGACTCATGTTTTAACGCAAGAAAATTTTGATCGCATGATTGATCTGGGCACTCGTTGGTCTGATGGCGTAGATGCTGCGATCAATGAATTTAATTTGCCATGGAGCTGTAACCGCTTAGGCGCACGTGGTGAATACATATTTGGCAAAGTTGCGCCAATAACTGGTGCCGATGCAAACAACTCAGGGGACTTTGAATTAGAGCAGTATCTACATTTACGAATGTTAAATGATGGCTTTTTGATCACGCCATTTCATAATATGGCTTTGATGTGTCCTGATACTACGAGCGCCGATGTTGATGCCCACACAGCAGCATTTCGAAAGATGTGCGCTGAGCTAGTTGAAGCCTAATTTCTTATAAAGAATTAGGGCGGCATGATTATCGGCATCAACGTAGAGCATTGACTCCTTGATTTCTTTACTTTGGAAATAGCGCAGAGCGGTAAGCGTTAGCGCTTTGCCCAGCCCAGAACTATGAGCGCTTGGGTCTACGCCAAGTACATAAATCTCACCGATATCACCTTCATTTACCCGGTCTTGATGGATTTTCGTCCAACAAAATCCAATTATCTCGCCCCTCTCGCGGGCCAGAAAAAAGCCATCTGTATCAAACCAGCTTTCTTTCATGCGATTAGTTAAATCCTGCATTACCCAATCGCCTTGATCTGGGTGGGCAACAAAGATTTTGTTATTCAGCGCTAACCATTCATCGGAATCAGCTGGTCTAAATGTAGATATTACGGCAGAAGTAATTGGTTCTGGAAAGTTAGCAACAAGTGAGCGGTGCAATTTTAGAATCGTGCGCACAACTAAATCCGTTCAGTGACTTGAGCATCTTTCATGGCGCTAGTTACAGTAAAGCGATATCCCACATTTCGCACGGTGCCGATAATTGCTTCGTGCTCAGGACCAAGTTTTGAACGAAGTCGTCTGATATGCACATCAACTGTGCGAGTGCCGCCGAAATAATCGTATCCCCAAATTTCTTGTAACAGCTGGGCTCTCGTAAATACGCGACCAGGATGCTGAGCTAAAAATTTCAAAAGCTCAAATTCTTTAAAAGTTAAATCTAGGGCGCGACCTTTAATGCGAGCGGTGTAACTATTTTCATCAATTGAAACCTCACCAGTTCTAATTTCACCAGAACCTGGATCATTTTCGGCAAGTTGTGCTGCGTATTCACCAATTGCAATTCGAATACGCGCATCCACTTCGGCAGGTCCAGCAGTATCAAGAATTACATCGTCAATGCCCCATTCGGCACTAAGAGCTGACAAGCCACCTTCAGTTGTTATAACAACAACTGGTGCACCTGAACCAGTGTTATGAAGCAACTTCGCTAAATTTTTAGCAGCTGGAATATCGCGACGTGCATCTAGTAATAAAATATCTGCCTCGGGCACATCAATTAAAACACTTGCTTCGGCCGGAACAATTTTTACTTGATGTTGCAACAAAGCTAGAGATGGCAGAACTTCAGCGCTCGCGCCTAGAGTGTTTGTAAGTAACAAAACTCTTGCCATTTGCGCTCACCCGCTTCCAGTTGCGTTCTAGGTGTTAAGTGGCACAGACTACTCTCGTGAAATCTTTCCTACCAATTCTTATCGTGCTCGGGGCTGCTACTGCTTACGGCCTCTGGTATCAAAAGTCACGGGGAAAGATTCAAGCCAAAGCCATCTCTGGCAAGGCTTTAACATCAGCAATAATCGGGGGCGAACTTGGCTCACGGGCTACCTTGGTGCAATTTTCTTCAGCCTTTTGCACACCTTGCCGGGCAACTCGCACCTTGCTTGAAAACGTTGTTGCCGAACTAAGCGATGTGCGACATGTCGAGATTGATGCTGAAACAAATTTAGAATTAGTGCGTAAGTTAGATATTCGCTCGACCCCAACCACGCTAATTTTGAATAGTTTTGGCCTTGAAGTAGGGCGAGCCGTTGGTGCACCCAAGCGTGACCAAGTTTTAGCCACACTCGCAGCTATTAAGTGACACTTGCAAGTAACTCGCAATTAGGCTTTTTTGCATAGCCTCTTTACTCTTATGACATGTCTTTCACCCTAGATAGCTTCTTCACCAAGCGTCGCGTACTTGATTACGGACGTTTAGCTGTCTCGCTGTGTAGTAACTAAAACTTAAATACCCAGTTTTAGTAACCCACAACAAAGAAAAGTAGGAACAAATGACAACTTTAGAGAAAAAAGATATCTCAGTAGTAATTGATGCACGTGGTCCACGTTTTTCAGCAGCAATTACAGTTTTAGTTTTAGCTACTGCCCTTGCTACCCAATCACTACCTCTGATTGCTTTTCAATTAGTAGTATTTCTAATTGGTGCAACTAAAGGCCCACAATTCACGCCTTACGCATTTCTCTTCAAAAATTTGATCAAGCCACGTTTAAAGGGAGAGTTTGTTCCTGAAGATGTGCGACCACCGC
>JBEINS010000135.1:0-3127 GCA_040377985.1 Candidatus Planktophila sp.
CAAAGTTTCCATTAACCTGCAAAATTGTTGAGTTATGAATAACTGCTTGGGCAAGCTTGCCCATTGCAATCTTTCCTTTAGGGATAAGAACTGCAGGAGTCATGCCTGCTTTGACTGCATAGGCTGCAGCTGATGCGGAAGTGTTTCCAGTCGATGCACAGATGACAGCCTTTGCGCCATCTTCTGCAGCTTTTGAAATCGCCATTGTCATACCGCGATCTTTAAAGGAACCGGTTGGGTTAGTACCTTCGAATTTAATCCAAACATCATTGCCTAGGAGCTCAGACAAATAGCACGCATAAATCAGTGGAGTGCCACCTTCGCGCAGTGAAACAATTGGTGTTTTGGAAGAAACAGGTAGACGATCGCGATATTCCTCGATGACTCCGCGCCATTGATGTGCGCCTGAGGATTTAGCTGTTTTGTTTCCAAATAAACCCATCACGCACCAACACCTTCGACTCGAATCACGCTTTCAACGTTTTTAACAATATCCATTGCCTTTAACGCCTCAACTGTGGCATCTAAATCATCTTCGGTGGCTGCGTGAGTAACCACGATTAGTTCAGCATCAAGGCCCATGCCAGACTGGCGAACACCTTGAATCGATACGCCTTGCTTTGCAAAAACAGTGGCAATACTGGCTAAAACACCTGATTTATCAGCTACCCAGAGGCGGATTAAGAATTGCGATTTCACATCGCCAAGTGGGGCAATATCTAAATCTGCATAATCGCTTTCGCCATATCCAACTGTGGAATATGCGCGGTGACGAGTAACGGCAACTAAGTCGCCCAAGATTGCAGATGCAGTTGGCGCGCCACCTGCGCCGCGACCGTAGAACATGAGTTGGCCAGCAGCTTCGGATTCCACATACACGGCGTTGAAAGCATCGCGCACACTTGCCAGCGGGTGAGTTACTGGCAACATCACAGGGTGCACTCGAACTGATATTTCATCTTTCACAGTTAGTTCAGCAATTGCTAGTAACTTAATCACCGAGTTCATAACTTTGGCAGCAGCAATATCGTCAGCACTGATATTTGAAATACCCTCGCAATAAACTTCATCAATTGTCACAGTGCTATGGAAAGCCAAGCTCGCAAGAAGTGCAGCTTTAGCAGCTGCGTCATGACCTTCGATGTCAGCAGTTGGATCTGCTTCGGCGTAACCAAGTTTCTGCGCTTCGGCTAAGACGTCGGCAAAGTTGCGACCTTCTTCATGCATTTTGGTCAAAATATAATTTGTAGTTCCGTTAACAATTCCCATTACGCGAGTGATTTGATCGCCCGCAAGTGATTCACGCATTGAACGAATAATTGGAATCGCACCAGCAACTGCTGCTTCGTAATAAAGATCTACGCCAGCTGCATCAGCTGCATTAAATAGTTCGTGGCCGTGAGTTGCAAGTAGCGCTTTGTTAGCAGTGATCACTGATTTCTTATTAGCGATTGCTGCCAAAATTAATTCGCGAGCTGGTTCGATGCCACCTAGAACTTCAATCACAATGTTAATTTCTGGATCGTTAACAACAGAGAATAAATCAGTAGTTAGTAGCGCTGTTGGAATTCCTTCGCGAGCACCGGCTGTGCGAACGCCGATTTTCTTCAAAACTAGCTCAGCTCCTGAGCGCTTGGAAAGCTCTTCTTGATCAGATTGGAGTAGGCGAGCGACTTGGCTGCCAACAACGCCGCAGCCGAGCATGCCAATTGAGATGGTCTTAAGTTCGCTGCTCATTGGCCAATTCTTTCACAGATGGGGTGATGCGCGTTAAATATCGAGGTTTAGTAGATCAGCTTCAGTCTCACGGCGCACAATTACGCGGGCTTTGCCATCTTTTACCGAAATAACTGGTGGTTTTGGCACATGGTTGTAATTACTTGCCATCGAACGGCCATATGCACCAGTTGCCGGAACTGCGATTAAATCAGTTGGAGCGATATCGCCCGGTAAATCAATTTCGTTAATGACTATGTCGCCAGTTTCGCAATGTTTTCCGACTAACCGAGAATTAGCAACAGCGGCTGTTGATGTGCGGTTTGCTAGCACGGCGAAATATTCGGCGTCATAGAGAGCTGGGCGTGCGTTATCGCTCATGCCACCATCGATGGAAATGTATTTGCGAATCTCACCAGTCTCAAGAGTTACATCTTTTGTTGTGCCAACTTCGTAAAGAGTGAACATGGTTGGGCCGACAATTGCCCGACCTGGTTCAATTGAGATTCGCGGCACTGCTAAATTCGCTGCAGCACATGCCGCCTTAACGGTTTTTGCAAGTGCTGGAATTACATCAGCTGGGTTTACTGTTACTTCACCTGGTAGATAAGCAATTGCATAACCGCCACCTAAATCAAGTTCTGGTAATTCACTCCCGAAGGCATCGCGATACTTAGCAAGGAGGCCAATCAAACGCTCTGCTGCTAATTCAAATGATTCAACGCCAAAGATTTGGGAACCAATGTGGGAATGAAAACCGCGAAGTTCAAGGGATGAATTTTTGCGAACTGCTTCGATTGCAGCCCAAGCAGCACCGCTTGCAATTGAGAAACCGAACTTCACATCTTCGTGAGCAGTTGAAATAGATTCGTGGGTATGGGCTTGAATGCCAGGGGTTAGGCGCAAGTAAACCCGTTGCACTTTTCCGAACTTAGTTGCAGCTGCGGCAACGCGCTCGATTTCATGCATTGAATCCATCACGATGGTGCCAGCGCCAACTTCTACTGCGCGCTCAATTTCGCTAAGGGATTTGTTATTGCCATGAACCTCAATTTTGGCTGGGTTTACACCTCCTGCAAGGGCAACTGCTAGCTCACCAGAAGTGCAAACATCGATACCGATTCCTAAATCAGTTATCCAGCGAGCAACTTCGGTGCAAATAAAGGCTTTAGCAGCGTAATAAACCGTGCCCGCGTTACCGCCAAAGTTTTCGTTAAGCGAATCGTTCCAAGCTAATGCTCGAGTACGAAAATCAGCTTCATCTAAAATGAAGGAAGGTGTGCCAAACTCTTTCGCCAAAGTTGTAGCTGGGATGCCGCTAATGCTTAATTCATTAGTGCTGCGATCAACGCTATGTGACCACATATTCTCACTTGAATTTGCTAATCCATTAATTGTCATCGTTACATCC